>CAMENQ010000145.1 GCA_945928585.1 uncultured Roseburia sp.
AGCCGGCCCGGCACCTTGAAGCACCCCGAAAATGAAACCATAACACCTCAAGGCTCAACTCCCCCACCCACTTTATTTAACGTGGATTTAACATAACCCCCGTTTCAGATTTAACATACCTTCTATATATTATCCCTTGTAAATCAGAAAAAGATTTAACAAAAGGATTTAACATTTTTAGGAGGAAATCAAAATGAAAAAAAGTAAAAAGGTTTTAGCAATGCTTCTTGCAGCTACAACAATAGTAGGATGCTTTACAGGTTGTGGCAAGGAAGAATCATCAGACGGTGACACAGCGTCAAAGGACATTTATGTAATATCAAGAGAGGAAAGCTCAGGTACAAGAGGAGCCTTTATTGAACTTACAGGAGTTCAGCAGAAGGATGCAGATGGAAACAAGGTTGATAAGACTGTATCTACAGCTGAAATAACACAGAGTACAGCAGTTATGATTACTACAGTACAGGGAAATGAAGCAGCTATCGGTTACATATCATTAGGCTCACTTGATACAAGCAAGGTAAAGGCACTTAAGGTAGACGGTGCAGAAGCAACTGTAGAAAATGTAAAGAGCGGTGCATACAAGCTTGCAAGACCATTTAATATTGCAGTAAAGGAAGATGCAAGTGATGCAGCAAAGGATTTTATGAGCTATGTATTAAGTACAGAAGGTCAGGCAATCGTACAGGATGAGGGTTACATTCCTTTAGATGATACAAAGGCATATGAGAAATCAGATGCTAAGGGTAAAATAGTAGTAGGCGGATCATCTTCAGTAGGACCTGTTATGGAAGCTATAATAGCTGAATTTAAGAAAGTAAATACAGATATAACAGTAGAATTAAATGTAACAGATTCTTCAACAGGTATGACAGGTACTATAGACGGAACACTTGATATAGGTATGGCATCAAGAGAACTTAAGGACAGCGAACTTGAAAAGGGACTTATACCAACAAAGATAGCTACAGATGGTATTGCTGTTATAGTAAATAAGGAAAATTCTGTAAGCGAGATTACTACAGAGCAGATAATGAAGATTTATACAGGTGAAATTACAAACTGGGGAGACGTAAAATAATATGAAAGAAAAGCTGATGAAAATAGTTTTTCTGGCAGCAGCGTGTGTATCCATTGTCATAATAGTTATAATGTGTCTGTTCCTATTTGGCAGTGGAATCCCAACCATTAAGGAAATCGGAGTTTTCGATTTCCTTTTTGGCAAAGTCTGGAGTCCGGGAAACAATATATATGGAATATTACCATTTATTGTGGGCAGTATATATGTAACTATCGGAGCTATTATTGTAGGAGTACCTATAGGATTACTTACTGCCATATATATGGCAAAATTTTGCAACAGTAAATTATACAGGATAATAAAGCCGGCTGTAAATCTTATGGCAGGAATACCATCCATAGTATATGGATTTTTTGGACTGTGGGTTATTGTTCCTATTATGAGAGATTTGTTTGGAGGCGGTGGTAAAAGCATACTTACAGCGTCTATACTTTTAGGCATAATGATTCTTCCTACTATTATAAATACCGCTGAAACTTCCATAAGAGCCGTTCCTGAAAGCTATTATGAAGGCTCGCTGGCACTTGGGGCAACCCATGAGAGAAGTGTGTTTGTTGCAGTAGTTCCGGCAGCAAAGTCAGGTATATTGGCAGGAGTAATACTTGGTATAGGCAGAGCAATAGGAGAGACGATGGCACTTATAATGATAGCCGGAAATCAGACTGTTATGCCTACAAGTATATTTAATGGAGTAAGAACACTTACCGGAAATATAGTAATGGAAATAGGTTATGCAACAGATCTTCACAGGGATGCACTTATAGCTACAGGTGTAGTACTGTTTGTATTTATACTTATAATAAACTCGCTGTTCTCTCTGGTAAATAAAAAAGAAAGTGATACCTCAAAAACTAAAAAGCTGTCACTCAGAAAAAAACATAAAGCACCTGAAAGTATAACCGGACAGGCTGTTGAAAGGCTTGGTGAATAATATGGATATTTCGGTAAATGAAAACAGAAATGAAAATGTAAACGAAAAGAGAATAAAGCCAAAATTTAAGGTAAAGCTGTCAGGCTCATTTTTACTCAGGTGGCTTGTAAAAATTGCAGCATTTATCACTGTTGGTATATTGGTAGGTCTGATAGCCTATATACTTATCATGGGTATACCAAATCTTAACGCTGATTTCTTTTCGTGGGAATACACTCCGGATAACTGTTCCGTTATGCCGGCGATAATAAATACACTTATTATAGTGGGACTTACACTTGTGATGGCAGTGCCTATAGGAATAGGCAGTGCAATATATATGGTAGAGTATGCCAAAAGAGGAAACAGACTTGTGAAGCTTGTAAGAGTAACAACGGAAACACTGGCAGGTATACCGTCAATAGTATTCGGTTTGTTTGGATACCTTTGTTTTAATGTGCAGATGGGACTGAAATATTCACTTATAGGAGGTTCGATGACACTTGCAATAATGGTACTTCCATCAGTTATGAGAACTACAGAGGAAGCTCTTTTGGCTGTAAATGATTCATATAGAGAAGGAAGCTTTGGACTTGGAGCAGGAAAATTAAGAACAGTATTTAAGGTGGTACTTCCATCAGCCGTTCCCGGCATACTTTCAGGCGTAATACTTGCTATAGGAAGAATAGTTGGAGAAACTGCAGTTCTTATTTTTACGGCAGGTACAATGGCAGCAGTACCGGAAAGCGGTATATTCGGGGCAGGAAGAACAATAGCAGTGCATATGTACCAGCTATTTAATGAAGGCAGAGACATGGAAGCAGGCTATGCTACCGGCGTAGTACTTATAGTAATGGTTATTATAATAAACGGACTTGCAAATCTTGTTGGCAGAAAAATAAGTAAAGGAAAAGAAACAAAATAAAAAAGGAGAAAACAATTTTGGAGATAGTAAATATGCAGGAAAAAATAAATCCGCCTAAAACTAAATTTCAGATAAGTAATCTTGATTTATATTATGGTGAGTTTAAGGCTCTTAAAAACATTAATCTTGAACTTTCCGAAAAGGAAATCACAGCCTTTATAGGACCATCAGGCTGTGGAAAATCTACATTGCTTAAATCTCTTAACAGAATGAACGATTTAGTGGAAGGCTGTAAAATAGACGGAAAAATTCTTCTGGATGGGGAAGATATATATGATAAGTCAATGGATATAAATATTCTCAGAAAAAGAGTAGGTATGGTTTTTCAAAAGCCAAATCCTTTTCCAATGAGTGTATATGATAACATTGCATATGGTCCCAGAACACATGGAATAAGAAGAAAGGCAGAGCTTGACGAAATAGTGGAAAATTCATTGAAGAGTGCTGCCATTTGGGATGAGTTAAAGGACAGACTTAAAAAATCTGCACTTGGTCTTTCAGGAGGACAACAGCAGAGACTTTGCATAGCAAGAGCACTGGCCGTAAAACCAGAGGTGCTTTTAATGGATGAGCCTACAAGTGCTTTGGATCCTATATCAACATCAAAAATAGAAGACCTTGCAGTTGAGCTGAAAAAGGAGTATACTATTATAATGGTTACCCATAATATGCAGCAGGCAGCACGTATTTCAGATAAAACAGCATTCTTTTTGCTGGGACAAGTTATTGAGTTTGATAATACAGAAAAGCTGTTTTCAAATCCAAGTGAAAAGAAAACAGAGGATTATATCACAGGAAGGTTTGGTTAAATATTATGGGAAACAGATTAGACGATATGCTTGAAAGCTTAAATATTGAACTTATCAGAATGGGAGCCTTATGTGAGGATGCCATATCTACGGCAACCAATTCACTTATAAAGGATGAAGGTCTGGTAGAAAGGGTTTCTGAGATAGAAAATGAAATAAATGAGATGGAGCGCAAAATAGAAAATATGTGTATGAAGCTGCTGCTCCGCCAGCAGCCGGTAGCAAGGGATTTGCGTCTTATCTCATCAGCACTTAAAATGATTTCAGACCTTGAAAGAATAGGTGATCAGGCACTTGACATTTCAGAAATTTCAAAATATATAAACAAAAATCATGGCAAGTATGAAAAACTTGAAAATATGGCAAGAGCAGCCATAAAAATGGTTACGGAAAGCATAGATTCCTTTGTAAATAAGGATTTGGAGCTTGCACATAAGGTAATGAATGATGATGACATAGTAGATAATCTTTTCAATGATATTAAGGCAGATGTCATTGAAAAAATAAGTCATACAGGAGAGGACGGAGAATACCTTGCAGATGTGCTTATGGTAGCAAAATACTTTGAGAGAATAGGTGACCATTCCGTAAATGTAGCTGAGTGGGTAGAGTATTCCATTACGGGAGTACACTCCAGATTTGATCAGCAATAAACATAGGAAAGGCAGGAGTTTTAAAGATGATTTATCTGGTGGAGGATGACAAAAATATAAGGGATTTGGTGGTATATACTTTAAACAGTACAGGGCTAAAAACGGAAGGTTTTGAGTGCGGTGCTGATTTTTGGGATGCAGTAGAAGAAAATGTACCTAAGCTTATACTTTTAGATATTATGCTGCCGGATGAGAGCGGACTTGATATATTAAAAAATTTAAGACAAAAAAATACTACAAAGGATTTACCTATCATTATGCTTACTGCAAAGACAAGCGAATATGACAAGGTGGTAGGTCTTGATTCAGGAGCGGATGATTATATTGCAAAGCCGTTTGGAATGATGGAGCTTGTGGCAAGAGTAAAGGCACATCTTAGAAGAACCGGAGCTTATGAGGAAAATAAGCAGGAAAAGGAATATGTGTCAGGAAAGCTTAAGGTAAATCCGTCAAAGCACAGGGTAACGGTGGATGATAAAGAGGTTGTACTTACATATAAGGAGTTTGAGCTTCTTTGTCTTTTACTTGAAAACAGAGATGTTGTTTTAACAAGAGATAAAATTTTAAGCAGAATATGGGGTTACAATTTTGACGGAGAGACAAGAACCGTAGATGTTCATATCAGAATGCTTCGTCAAAAGCTTGGAGAATGTGGAAATATAATAGAGACCATAAGGGGTATAGGATATAAAATAAGCTAGTTAAGAAGGAAGAAAATATGACAAATAAGCTTAAAACAAAAATATACAGAAATATGTTTCTGATGTCATCAATTTTTATTGTGCTGTCAGCCTGTATATCCATTGTTATTACATATAAAAACGTAGAAAAACAAATAGAAAACGGTAATAAGGCTGATGCGGAATATATTGGTTTTTTTATTGAAAAGTACGGCTTGAAAAGCATAGAGGATATTTCAATATCCGATGATAGAAGAATTACAATAATCGGAGCAGACGGTATAGTCATATATGACAGTCTTAAACCGGCAGAGGATATGGAAAATCATCTGGAAAGACCGGAAATTCAAAGTGCCATAAAAAGCGGAACAGGAGTATCAAAGCGAGTCTCAGATACTCTGTCAGAGACATCATATTATTATGCCGTAATGCTTGGCGACGGCAATATATTAAGAGTAGCAACAACCTCTGATACTGTATATGAAGCCTTTATGTCTGTTGTTCCCCTTATAATAGTTATGTCAGTGGCAACTCTCATTCTGGCATCTGTTTTATCGGGATATATGACAGGAAATATTGTAAAGCCTATTAACAGGATAGATGCAGGTGAACCGGAAAGCATTATGGTATATGATGAACTGGCTCCATTCGTATCAAAAATACGTCATCAGAATGAAGTTATAGAAAGACAGATGAAGGACTTAAGAAGAAAAAAGCTTGAGTTTGAGACAATCACGGAAAATATGAATGAAGGTCTGATTGTAATAGAAAAAAAAGGACAGGTCATATCATACAACAGCAGTGCCATAAGGCTATTAAACGTAAATTCATCAAACAACGAACTTACAAATGTTCTTATATTTAACAGAACCGGCAAATTTGAAGGTGTGGTAAACAGTGCGTTAAGTGGAAAAGCAGATTACTGTAAGCTTACATTTGAAGACAGTGTATGCGAGATTATGGCTACACCGGTAATGGATGAGGAAAAGCTAAAGGGAGCAGTTATACTGATAATAGATATTACTGAAAAAGAAAAAAGAGAAAACTTAAGAAGAGAGTTTTCAGCTAATGTATCCCATGAACTAAAAACACCTCTTACATCAATATCCGGCTATGCAGAAATAATGAAAACAGGCATAGTGAAAAATGAGGACATGGTCAAATTTGCCAATATTATCTATACCGAAGCAAGAAGACTCATTGACTTAATCGGAGACATAATAAAGGTATCAAAGCTTGACGAGGAAGATGTGCAGCT
>CAMENQ010000146.1 GCA_945928585.1 uncultured Roseburia sp.
TCAGGGAACACCCTGTCTATCCTGTCATTTTCTCCTATAACTATAAGTATCATATCTTCTGTCAATGGCATATCCGGTGAAATGTTTACCTCAATGCTTCCATTTACTCTTAAGCCTATTATGTTTATGCCGTATTTTTTTCTTATATCCAGTTCCATCAGGTTTTTTCCTGCCCATGTTTTTGGAGTTTTTACTTCTATTATGCTGTGCTTATCGGATAAATCCACCAAATCCATCAAGTGATCTATTCTAAGGTTTCTGGCTATTCTTATACCCATTTCCTTTTCAGGAAATATTATCTTGTCGGCCCCTACCTTTCTAAGCACTTTTGCGTGTACCTCATTTTGTGCTTTTGCCATAACATATGGAACTCCTTCTTCCTTTGAAAGGATGGTTGCCATAACAGATGCCTCAAGATTGTCTGTAATAGCCACAACTGCCACATCTACATTCGACAGTCCCAAAGTTCTGACTACATCTGCATCTGTCACATCTGCCTTAATGGCATATGTAACCTGTGTTGCTATCTCCTGCACTTTGTCATCATCATTGTCAATGGCAAGCACATTGCCTCCTGCCCCGGCATATGCTTTTGCCACACTGCTTCCAAATTTTCCCAAGCCTATGACGGCTATATCCTTCATTTTACCCTTTGCCATATTAATCTCCTTTTATATCTGTCATCCTATAAGTATTCTTGCCTTCGCAAGTTCTCTCATGTTTGATATGTTTTCCTTTTTCTTTCTTATGCTAAATGCCATTACAAGAGAAATCGGTCCTATACGTCCTGCAAACATAACAAAACATATAATAATCTTTCCTGCCGTAGAGAGCATCGGCGTAATGCCTCTCGTCAGTCCTACCGTACCCATGGCTGAAATAGTTTCAAATACTATATCTTTAAGGCTGAAAGGCTCTATTGCCACAAGTAATAATACGGCAGCAAATACTATTGCCGAAATTATGCTTAATACTGCAAGCGCCGTTTTTATATTTTCACTTTCAATTTTTCTTCCAAATACCTCAGTGTCTTTTTTACCTTTAACAGTTGATTTTACACTAAAGAAAATAAGTGCAAGCGTTGTAGTCTTAAATCCGCCTGCCGTACCCATCGGAGAACCACCTACGAGCATAAAAAACAAGATTATCATATATGTAGTATCCCTGAATAATTCCTGTGGTATAGTAGCAAATCCTGCTGTTCTGGTAGTTACTGACTCAAAAAGAGATGACATGATTTTGTGTCCTGTTTTCATAGTTCCCAAAGTGTCCGGATTATCATATTCAGCAATAAATATAACTGCCGCCCCACCTATAATACATATAAGAGATGTAACTATAGCTACCTTTGAATGAACTGAAAGTCTCTTAAAGAGCTGTCCCTTTATCTTTCCGGTATGAGTGCTGTTTACAAATATTTTTTTTATGTCCCACCATACAATAAAGCCAATACCACCTGTCACTATAAGCAGCATGGTCACTACATTTATAACAATATTGTCCCTGTACATACAAAGGCTGCTGTCTCCAAGCAAATCTATACCCGCATTGCAAAATGCTGATACAGAATGAAATATGCTGTACCATATACCTTTTCCCCATCCATAATCCGGCACAAATACAAAGGCATAAAATACAGCTCCGATTCCCTCTGCCATAAATGCACCAAACGATACATTTTTTATAACTCTTACCATTCCATCTATATTTTCAAGATTATATGCGGTCTGTATAAGAAGCCTCTCTCTCATGGTTATCTTTTTTTTCATTATAAGCATCAGCCCTATGCCTACGCATACAACTCCAAGTCCTCCAAGCTGTATAAGTATAAGTATAACTACTTTTCCAAACATACTCCAGTGAGCAGCCGTAGTAACTGTAGTCAGACCTGTAACGCATACAGATGTAGTCGCTGTAAACAGTGCATCTATAGGCGATGTAAATTCTCTTTCCACAGACGAAATAGGAAGCCATAATAATATGGCTCCCGCTATTATAACCATCAAAAATCCAAAAACTATAACCTGTACAGAGCTTATACGCCTCTGCCCATCTTTATTCTCTTTCATAATCAAACCCTCAAACCCCGGTATACTTATTTTAAACGCATTCCCAAATTTATAAGTCATCTGTCATACGCCACTTTATGCCACACACAAAATAAACAACCCAAAAGTCGCACACCAGCGCCGCAACCCGCGGCTCTTTTTTACCTGGAAAGTATCCTGCATACATTATACTGGTATGTTGAAATATCCTTCGTCATGGCAAGTGCCTCATCTATCTCAAAATCAACATATTCGCCTTCTTTATATGCAACTACCCTGTTGCTCTTTCCCTGACAAAGTAAATCCACTGCAAATGAACCCATAATGGTAGCATAAACCCTGTCCTTACATGTAGGGTTTCCTCCACGCTGCATATGTCCAAGTATGGTAGCTCTTGTCTCCATACCTGTAGCTGCTTCAATACGCTTTGCCATACTGCTTGAATGACCGATACCTTCGGCATTTACGATAATGTGATGCTTCTTTCCTTTTTTTCTTGAATCTATGATATGATTTATAATTCTCTGCTCGTCATAATCGTATCTTTCAGGAAGAAGAATATCCTCAGCACCGTTTGCAATACCACACCAAAGTGCTATATAACCTGCGTGACGTCCCATAACTTCTATTATACTGCATCTGTCATGTGATGTAGATGTATCTCTTATCTTATCAATAGCCTCCATAGCTGTATTTACCGCCGTATCAAATCCGATGGTAAACTCAGTACAAGCTATGTCAAGGTCTATAGTTCCCGGCACACCGATAGTATTTATGCCGAGATGTGATAACTTCTGTGCTCCCTTAAACGAACCGTCACCACCGATGACAACAAGTCCGTCTATGCCATGCTTCTTTAATATGGCTGCACCTTTTTCCTGACCTTCCTTAGTCTTAAATTCATCGCATCTGGCTGTACCAAGAATAGTACCGCCTCTCTGGATAATATCCGAAACACTGCTTGCTTCCATATCAATAATTTTCTCATCAAGTATGCCCTGATATCCTCTCAATATGCCCTTTACCTTTTTGCCGTTTGCAAGTGCTGTTCTTACTACTGCCCTGATAGCGGCATTCATACCCGGTGCATCACCACCACTTGTCAAAACTCCTATTGTATTTACATTTTCTGCCATAATATTTCAATCCTTTCTATAGAATTACTATTCCCTTTAAATCTAGGATTTATTATATTACTTATTATAACTAATTTCAACCAATTTTTGCATATGATTCATTTATTTGAAAGAAAAAGCGCCGCACAGCAGCGGAGCTTTTTCTTAATTTCACGCTGTTGCTTTAGGAATTTCCTATTATATAAGAATATTGAGGTGTCTGTCTGAACAAACGCCCCAATTTCCTTTTCAAATACACATACATTTTAAGTTAGCGCCACATTTTTCTCACCATATTTCTTTTTAAGTTGCTCTATAAGTGATGGTGCAGCTTCCACAGCATAAGCCGGAGGGAGTATTTTTTTCTGATTTTCTTTAGTCAGATATATAACTATTTTATCTTTACCGTCATACTGACCTATTATATCCATAAGCTCTCTTTCAGCTTTTTCATATGCTTCTTTATTCTCAAATCTAATCCACAGACTTGACGGCATTTGATTAAACTCTGTTATTTTTTCACATATAAGCTTTGCATTTTCATCCTCCGATGAAGATACCCTGCCTGATACGAATACCTTTTTGTCCTCAGCAATAACCATTCTGTACCTTTCGTAGTCCTTTGGAAATACTAAAACCTCTACTGTTCCGTACATATCCTCAATGGTAAAAAACGCCATTATCTGATTATGTTTTGTGGTTTTTATGGTGACATTTGTAATCATTCCTCCCACAGTTTCCCTTGCCCCTTCATTTACCTGACATTCTCCGTCTTCATTTAAGGCAAACTCATCACTTCTTCTTGTTGCGTGTTTTTTCCACTTTGTCTGGTATTCATCCATAGGGTGTCCGCTTATATAATGCCCTATAAATTCCTTTTCAAAGGCAAGAAGCTCCTCCTTTGCAAACTCACTTACATTTGGAAGCTTTATTTCAAAATCTTCCTTTATGTCATCATCTGCTATGTCAAAAAGCGTCATTTGACCTGCCATGGACTTTTTCTTTGACTGGGATATATTATCCATAATAACGGTATATATCTGCATCTTCTGCCGTCTGTTTCCCTCAAATCCGTCAAGGGCTCCTGATTTTATAAGGCTTTCTATTGTTCTTTTGTTTACTTCCTTTTCTATGGTACGTTCAATTAAATCCGACAGGTTTTTAAATGGTCCCCTTTCATTTCTTTCCTGTACAATCTGGTCAACCACACTTCTTCCCACACTTTTCAAAGCGCAAAGTCCGTATCGTATATTGTTTCCGCACACAGTAAATTCCGTATCACTTTCATTTATGTCAGGAGGCAGTATTTCTATGCCCATAGACTTGCATGTCATAATATATCCGGTAACCTTTGTTGATGTATCTATGACAGAATTCATAAGTGCAGCCATAAATTCAACCGGATAATAATATTTAAGATATGCTGTCTGGTATGCTACTATTGCGTAGCAGGTAGAATGAGCTTTATTAAAGGCATATTTTGCAAAATCTATCATTTCATCATATACCATGTTTGCAACTTTTTCGTCTATGCCATTTGCAACACAGCCCTTTACACCAAGTTCCTCATTTCCGAAAACAAAGTTCTTTCTCTCCTGCTCCATCACATCTATCTTTTTCTTTGACATAGCCTTTCGTACCAGATCGCTTCGTCCCAGTGTATAGCCTGCCAAATCCCTTACTATCTGCATAACCTGCTCCTGATAAATAATGCAGCCGTATGTGTTTGATAGTATAGGTTCAAGCTGCGGACATGTATACACTATCTTTTCTCCGCTGTTCTTACCTTTGAGATATTTTGGTATAAAATCCATAGGCCCCGGTCTGTAAAGTGCTATTCCTGCTATGATATCCTCCAGGCTTTCCGGATTAAGCTCCTTCATAAAGCTTTTCATTCCGCCACTTTCGAGCTGAAATATACCCTCAGTCTTTCCTGTTCCTATAGATGCAAGTACTGCTTTGTCATCATAATTCAGATTAACAAGGTCAATATCTGTTCCTTTGTTATGCTTCACCATTTTCGCAGCCTTCTGGATAACGGTGAGGGTTCTAAGGCCAAGAAAATCCATCTTTAAAAGTCCAAGTTCTTCCAATGTGGTCATAATGTACTGTGTGGTAATAGTACCATCAGACGACCTTGACAATGGGACAAATTCATCAACAGCCTTTGAACTTATAAGCACTCCTGCTGCGTGCATCGATGTATGTCTTGGAAGACCTTCGAGCTTTCTTGCCATATCAACAAGATACTTAACCTGTGAGTCATTATTATAGGTTTCCTTAAAAATAGGATTTACCTCCAATGATTTTTCTATTGTTACTGTTTTTTCATCAGGTATTTTTTTTGGTATCATTTTAGCTATGGCATCACACTGGGCGTAAGGCATATCAAGTACACGTCCAACGTCTCTTATAACTTCCTTCGCTCCAAGGGTACCAAAGGTTACAATCTGTGAAACCTGATTTTTTCCATATTTTTCAATAACGTAATCTATAACTTCTCCACGTCTTTCGAAGCAAAAATCTATATCAATATCCGGCATACTTATACGCTCAGGATTTAAAAATCTCTCAAAAAGCAGATTATACTTTATAGGGTCAATGTCAGTAATTTCCAAAACATATGCCACTATGCTTCCTGCTGCAGAACCTCGTCCCGGGCCTACTATAATGTCTCTTTCCTTTGCGTAATTTATAAAATCCCACACTATAAGAAAATAGTCAATAAAGCCCATTCCTCTTATAACTGACAGTTCATAATCAAGTCTGCCCCGGTATTCTTCATTTTCTGATTTTTCACCATATCGCTTTTTTAATCCGTTATCACAGAGGAATGAGAGATACCTCCATGAAGCATCTCCCTCATCTGTGTCGCTATACCAAAATTCCTTTGGCACATTATATTTTGGCAGCTTTCTCACGCCAAATTCTATTTCAACGTTACATCTTTCCGCTATTTTGTGGGTATTTTCCAGTGCCTGAAGTGCATAAGGAAACAATGCTTTCATTTCCTCCTCACTTTTCAGGTAATACTGTCCCCCATCATATCTCATTCTGTCCTCATCTGATACCTTTTTTCCTGTCTGTATACACAAAAGTATATCATGTGGAACTGCATCCTCTGCAAGTATAT
>CAMENQ010000147.1 GCA_945928585.1 uncultured Roseburia sp.
TGAGTTTAATACAAAGTCAGATTATTGTCATGTATGTGGTTTTGATGGTGAAATTATTATTAATGACAATCTTGAATGGGAATGTCCGCAGTGCCACAATAAGGACCATAATAAAATGAATGTTACAAGACGTACCTGCGGATATTTAGGAGAAAACTTCTGGAATGTAGGAAAGACAAAAGAAATCAACGCACGTGTGCTGCATATGTAAAAGTGCCCCACGGCAGCAGCTCTTGTACTCGTATCCGCGATTTTTTTATGAAACAAATTTATGCTGTCGCTTAGGGAATTTACTATATTTCCCATTAATTTAAAGAATGAAGCAACCTGATAAGATGAGGTAGGATATATGAATTATGCATCAATAAAAAAAATGGACGTTGCAAATGGTCCAGGAATAAGAATGTCTCTCTTTGTAAGCGGCTGTACTCATTATTGTAAGGGCTGCTTCAACAAAGAGGCCTGGGATTTTAATTACGGCAAGCCATTTACACAAAAGGAAATTGACTATATTACAGATTATATCAGCGGTGAACATATAAAGGGTCTTACCCTTCTTGGGGGTGAACCCTTGGAGCAGGTTAACCAGCAGGGACTTCTTCCCCTTCTCAGGACGCTTCATGAAAAATGTCCTGAAAAATCTATATGGTGTTTTACCGGCTATGATTTCGAGAAGGACGTAGTTGGCCGTATGATGAAGGAATTCCCTGAAACTCCTGAGCTTTTATCATATATTGATGTTATTGTAGACGGTGAATTTATTGAAGAGCTTAAGGATTTGTCGCTGCGTTTTAAGGGTTCCTCAAACCAGCGTACTATCGATGTTAAAAAATCCCTTGAGGCGGGACAGGTTGTTTTATACGATTTATCTCAGGGGGATTATGATAAAATACAGGTCTAAAATTGTTGCCAGACAGCAGCATTTTATTATTTTTTGTTGTTGCTTTATTGGATTCCATATAGTACTTATATTGCCGCCAGACAGCGGCAATTTGTTGATATTTTTTTGCCGCTTTGGTGGATTCCATATAACGATATGTGAGAAAGGAATTTTATGAAGAAAGATATTAATATAAAAAAACTTAATCCGGATGCCATTATTCCAACATATGGTACTGAATATGCTGCAGGTGCGGATTTATATGCCTGCCTTAGTGAACCTGTTACCATCAAAGCAGGGGATACTGCATTTATTAAAACAGGACTTTCCCTTGAAGTTCCTGCAGGATATGCAGGCCTTATATATGCAAGAAGCGGTTTATCCTGCAAGCAGGGACTTGCTCCTGCAAATAAAGTAGGTGTTATTGATGCTGATTACAGGGGCGAAATTATAGTAGCTCTTCACAATCATTCAAAGGAAGCCAAAACCGTAAGCTCAGGTGATAGAATCGCACAGCTTGTTATAACTCCATTTCTTACGGCAAATTTTGTTGAAGCAGATGAATTAAGCGATACCGTTCGCGGAGAAGGCGGATTTGGCTCCACAGGCAACTAACAATCTATATTTCTCCATCATCACTGCCGCTTAGCAGCCTGTCAAGCAGTGCTGCTAAAGGCTCCATGGCATTTTTCGCCTCACTTAAGCTGTTTGTCTGTGCTCCTACCTCTATAAGCATGGAGCGCTCTCTTAAGTCAAGATTATACTGATATGCATCTATATAATTTTTTCTTGTAAATCCCGGAAAATATTCATCAGCCAGAAGCTTCATCTGGAGGCTCATGGCAAGATTTTGTTTCTTATATTTATTATATAGATAATCTATATCTCCTCCTGCACTTGTTCTGCTTACTCCGTTAAAAAACATTATCTGTGATGTCTGTTTACCGTTCACATCTGTTACCAGATGCAGATTTTCATTTACACCATCCCTGTGTATATCAAGAACTACCTGTATCGTAGGATTATCAGCCAAAATCTGCTCCAATGCAGTCCTTGCATATGTATATGCCGCACTTCTGTCAAGGACTCCATTCACATAATCAAATGACTCCGTACAATGTATAACATTATAACCATAACCCTCTGATAAAAGTTTGGACAGATATGTTCCTACTGCTACTATATTTGTGTCCTGATTGCCCTCTATGGAATCACTGAAGCCTTCCATGGAATGAGTGTGATATATCAGTATCTGTGGAACAGTTGAATCCTTTTCAATAGACAAATCAATGTTCAACAGTTCCGAGGCACATAGGTCACTGCTTATAACCGACGCTCTCTTAGGTACTACATAAAATGTATTCATTAAAAAGTTGAAATCACTCAGATTTTCCACCGAGTATACAGTACCTGTTCCTGCTCCTGAAAGCTTCATTATGCCGTTTCCACCTACACTTGCAGCCACCTCCTTCTGCTCTTCCATAACATCCTCACCTTTTTGTTCCACTATTAGTTCTGTTTCATTTTCCTTTATTGTATTTTCTGCCACCTTATCATTAATATTTAATTTGTTGGGATCGTAAACAACCAGCCTGTCTTCCTTGACATTTTTCTTCACATAACCATAATATGATATGGTGTTATTTACACTGTCAATCAGTACTCCTGCTACTGTTTTTTTATTATTTACATATTCCCTGTATGATATGGTTCTATAGGAGGACCTTGTCTTACTTATGGTAATATTATATATCCATTCCGATACTGAGCCATTAGCCAGTCTCCATATATCATCAAATGTAATAAGCTTCAGGGAGAAAAAAACTACATAAAATGCAAATACCGTAACCAAAAATGCTACTATTTTATTTTTATGGCTGTTTTTCCCAATTAAAATCACTCTTTTCATAGTCAGTAATCTCCTTCACATTATAATATGAAGTTCTTACCTGCTTAATGCCATATTTATTGCGTCTGATAAAATAAGACTTAAATTCTTTACATTTTCATCTATATCCTTTGGTGTCACATACATATCGCCGCCTGCCGGCTCTAATATTTCCTTTATAAGCTGATATTTTTCATACATATCCATTCTTTCCATAGATGATTTTAAACTTTCAAAAGCTGCCGATGCTGACAATGCATCTATGAGCTTATCCATCGCATCATTTACAATGGTAGCCGCATCTACCACTGTCGGAACTCCTATGGATATAACAGGTATTCCCAGTGTTCTGCTACTTATTTCTTTTCTGTGGTTTCCTACGCCTGAGCCGGGACATATACCTGTATCTGATATTTGTATGGTCGTATTAAGTCTGTTCACATTTCTTGCTGCCAGTGCATCTACTGCAATAATTATGTCCGGACACATTTCCTTTACAAGTGCGTGTATATATTCAGCCGTCTCCATCCCCGTCTGTGCCATAACTCCCGGAGCTATGGCATATATATTTTCTCCTATCTCAATTTCCTTAATAACTCTTGGCCCAAGTGCATCAGGAGTGGCATCCCTGTTTCCAAGTCCCACCACAAGCACCTTCTGTCCTTTTTTAAGACTTATAAGATTACCCAGTTCATTTTTTAAAATTTCCGTAATCTGCTCCCTCTCCTGTTCATAAAGCTCCCTTAATCCCATGGCTTCTATGGTAATATAGTTTCCTTTAGGCTTTTTCATGGCCCTTTCTCCATGCTCATTTTCAATAATGACTGTAGTTATCTTTATTGCACCTTCATATGCTTCACGCTCCCTAAGTATAACGCCGGAAATTTCTACATTATCCTGCTCATACTGCTCCCTTGTCTCCAATGCAAGGTCAGTTCTCATATTTATTTTTTCCATATTATTTTCCATTCATATGCCTCTTTCCCAAGATATTGTATATAGTCAGGATTTGCCCTTTGGATTTGGGATGGCTGCCATTCCAAATCCAAAGGGCAAATCCTGACAATAATATGCCCTGAAAATATTTTACCCATTTATTTCTTGACATATGCCAAAATTTATCTTAAAATATATAACGATGTCTGCATTGTCCGCAAGTCTTAGTATGCAGACACCAGTTACCGGTGGTTTATACTCTCTCAATAAACCATTAAATATGTAAGATACTATTGGAGGTAATTAAAATGGCTAATATTAAGTCAGCAAAGAAAAGAATTGATGTAACTGCAACAAGAACAGCAAGAAATAAGTCTATCCGTTCAAAGGTTAAGACTTCTATAAAGAAGGTTGAAGCTGCCGTAGCTGAAAATGATAAGGCTGCTGCTGAAGCTGCTTTAAAGACTGCTACAACAGAAATAAACAAAGCTTGTTCTAAGGGTGTATATCACAAGAATAATGCTGCAAGAAAGGTTTCACGTCTTGCAACTGCTGTAAATAAATTAAATTAGTCAAAAGAGCGCCGGTTATCCGGCGCTTTTCTTTTATTTATGCAACAATCCGACCATGCCGAACTGTTGCCGCCTTTTATTTGTAATTATTTTCCGGAATACTTTACAAGAAGCATCTCCACTCCCATTTTCTCATCCATATTTCCAGATTTTATATCTTTCTCAGTATCCACAGCATCTCGTATGGCGTTTCTAAGCATTTCCCCCTTAAAGTTGTTCATCTGTTTTACTGCTTTTCCCACTATAAATGGCTGCATGGAAAGCTTTGATGCTATTTCCTTTTGTCCTGCTCCCTGCTCTGACAGTTCTTTTACCTGCAGCATAATGTTAAACTGTCTTGTAAGCATAAATAATATACGCATAGGCGGCTCCTTTGTTGCTATCAGGTCATAATATATATCAAGTGTCTTTTTCTGATTTTTAAAGCCTAAAGCATCTATCATATCAAATATTTTTGCAGATATCTGTTCTGTAGTTACAGCCTTTATATCGTCTATACATATTACCTCTTTATCCATACAGTAGCATATAAGCTTTTCAAGCTCTCCGTAAATATTTGTCATATTACTTCCTGAAACAGACAGAAAATAATCTACAGTCTCCTTTGTAACCTTTTTTCCCTCTTTTCCCAGTATGCCGACTATCCATTTTTCAAGCACTGCCGGTGTCTGTACAGTCATCTCACAGTCATGACCATGCTCTTTTACCCGCTTATAAAGCTTTCCACGCTTGTCAACCTCTGATTCTACAAATACCATAATAGTAGTTTCCGGTATTTTTTCTATATAATCTGTTATTCTTTCATTTGCACTTTTAAAAAAACCTGAATTTTCCACTACTATAAGCCTGTAATCAGCAAAGAACGGCAGGGTCTCCGACATTTCTATAAGTGCATTTACATCTATTCCCTTGCCTTCAAAATATCCGTAATTCATGGTGTCGCCATTTGTTATGGCTTCTTTCAGCTTATCTTTGTACTGCTTTTTTAAATAATCCTCCTCGCCATATATAAGATATACTCTTTTATATTGTCCTGATTTAATATCCTCGTTAATTACCCGCATTTTTCCTCCGCATTTTTCCTCCGCATTTTTCACTGTTTTGTTTTGCTGAATATATCATAAGTTAAGGTATCTGAATTGTCAAGATAAACGGTAACTGCACCTGTATCGTATGTTATTTCCACCTTTTCTGCATACTTATCTAACCTTTCAAGTGTTTCCCTGTGGGGATGGCCATAGGGGTTATCCTCACTGCAGGATATAACAGCAAGTTTCGGTGAAGTAAGGCTCAAAAACTCCTCCGTGGATGAATATTTTGAGCCGTGATGAGCCACCTTCAGCACATCTGCATCCGCAAGAATACTATAGCCATTTTCAGACGTATTACCATATTTTTGCACCAGTCTGGCTTCTGTTGTCTCTCCTATATCTCCTGTTATAACTATCTTTCGGCCATTTGTCTCTATAACAGTTACTATGGACCTTTCATTTACATCATCAATTATATTGCCATCAGTTTCCTCACCATCTGTCTGAGGATTTATAAAACTTATCCTTGTTGTGTTATCCTCTATATGCATATCTTCCATACCAAATATAATATTAACACTGTCACTTATTTCCTCTATAAGTTCATCAAAGGCTTCGTCTCCGGCAGCTGCTATTACATTGTCTACTTTTATTGCATTGTCGTCTATTATATCCTTCACACCATTTATATGATCTTCATCACTGTGACTCAATATAATATAGTCTATGTGACTTATTCCGTTATATTTAAGGTATGGCAGAATATTATATGTTCCGCATTTATCATTTGTCGTACTTCCTGCGTCAAAAATACATACCATTCCATTGTCGCTTACAAATACACTGCTTTCACCCTGCCCTACATTAAGAAAAGTGATAACATTTCTTTTTGGAACTGATATGTATAGTCCTATGCATAACACAATACCTGCCATAATGCCTGTCAAGGCTTTCATATATGGCTTTAATATTATTTTTTTTCA
>CAMENQ010000148.1 GCA_945928585.1 uncultured Roseburia sp.
TTCATTAAGTATAATATTATACTCTTTTTCTATATCTGTTTTTATGGGAGTTCTGTAAATTCTTTCACTTTCTATCCTTAATACACCAAGCTCCTCAAGCTCTTTTATTGTTTTTGCAGTAACATTAAGCTTTTCCGTAACAAGTTTATATGAAAGCTTTTTATTTAAAATAAGCTCGTTAAGAAGACGCAGCCTTGCTACGGCATGTTTTTTTGTAAAGCTTTCTATATATTCTTCCTGTTTTTTTTCGTCTATATTTAATATAAGGGTTTTCTTTTCAATGGATTTTGTCTGAACCTTTACCGGAATAACTGTTTTTAATGACTGATTCATGGTAGAACCGTAATTTTCTTTTATAAACCATGCCAGTTTTATAAGTGTACTTTCAATAGGAACACTTTTATCTACCGTATCAATAATATATTTCATTTTAGCTGTGTCATATTCAGCATTTTGTGTTACCTCTATAACATAGCCTGTTATTTTTCTGTTTCCCTTCCCAAAAGGTATATATACCAAAACACCGGCATGGATTTTTGCCTCCATACCGGCCGGTATAATATACTGAAATGTTTTATCAAGTTTTTCATGTGAAATATCCACTATAATGTTTGCAAATAACAATTCAATACCCCATTTTTATTTTAAAATAATCCTGTTATTACTCCGTCGCTGTTTACATCTATTCCGTTTGCAGCCGGTACCTTAGGCAGTCCCGGCATAGTCATAATTGAGCCTGTAACTGCTACTACAAAGCCTGCGCCTGCATTGAGATATACCTCTCTTATATTTATATCAAAGCCTGTCGGTCTTCCAAGCTTCGTCTGGTCATCTGTAAATGAATACTGTGTCTTTGCCATACATACAGGAAGATTTCCGTATCCCATAGCTGTAATGTTTTTAAGGGCCTTAGCTGCTGCAGGAGCATATACTACCTTGTCTGCGCCATATATTTTTGTGGCAATGGTTTCTATCTTATCCTCCAGTGACATCTCATCAGGATAAAGCACCTTAAATTCACTTGGTTTGTTTTCAAGTGTTTCAAGCACTTTATTTGCCAGCGCAATGCCGCCTTCACCGCCCTTTTCCCAAACCTCGGAAAGCGCAAACTCACAGCCTCTCTCCTCACAGAAATTCTTTACAAATTCATTTTCTGCAGGACTGTCAGTTACAAATGAATTTAATGTCACTACTACAGGCACTCCGTACTGCTGAAGATTTTCAATATGCTTTTCAAGATTTGCTATACCCTTCTTTAAGGCATCAAGGTTTTCATTGTTAAGCTCAGCCTTAGGAACTCCTCCATTATACTTTAATGCTCTTATGGTAGCTACTAAAACTACTGCATCCGGCTTAAGTCCTGCCATTCTGCACTTTATGTCAAAGAACTTCTCTGCTCCAAGGTCTGCTCCGAAGCCTGCCTCAGTAATAACATAATCAGCCATTTTAAGTGCTGTCTTTGTTGCTCTGACTGAATTACAGCCATGTGCTATATTTGCAAATGGTCCGCCGTGTACAAGTGCCGGTGTATGCTCAAGTGTCTGAATAACATTTGGCTTTATGGCATCCTTTAAAAGTGCCGCCATTGCTCCAACTGCCTTTAAATCTCCTG
The DNA here is from genome assembly GCA_945928585.1 of uncultured Roseburia sp. Classification (GTDB taxonomy): domain Bacteria; phylum Bacillota; class Clostridia; order Lachnospirales; family Lachnospiraceae; genus CAG-303. The sequence continues at coordinate 1,613 of CAMENQ010000148.1, forward strand.
CCGTTACAGGCTCTCCGTCAAAATTATATGCTACTATAATCTTTGAAAGTCTGTCCTTTAAATCATCCATATCATTTGCAAGGCAAAGAATCGCCATAATTTCAGAAGCAACCGTAATTACAAAATGATCTTCTCTTACTACTCCGTCCATTTTGTTTCCTAAGCCTACTACGATATTTCTAAGGACTCTGTCGTTCATATCAAGACATCTTTTCCAAAGTATCTGTCTTGTATCTATTCTAAGTTCATTTCCCTGCTGGATATGATTGTCCAAAAGTGCTGCAAGAAGATTATTTGCAGAAGTAATGGCATGAAAATCACCTGTAAAATGAAGATTTAAGTCTTCCATAGGCACTACCTGTGCATAACCGCCGCCTGCTGCTCCGCCCTTTATGCCGAAGCATGGACCAAGTGACGGCTCTCTTAAGGCAATGATGGCTTTTTTGTTAAGCTTGCCGAATGCCTGTCCAAGACCGACGCTTGTAGTTGTCTTTCCCTCTCCTGCCGGAGTAGGGTTAATGGCTGTAACTAAAATAAGCTTTCCGTCTTTATTATCCTTAATTTTTTCATAAAACTCATCAGCTATCTTTGCCTTGTATTTTCCATAAAATTCAAGGTCATCCTCTGTCATCCCTATGCCTGCTGCTACCTCCTTAATAGGTAACATTTCCGCTTCCTGTGCTATCTGAATATCTGTTTTCATATTTTTTATTCCATCCTTTCTTCATTTTTTATAAGTGACTGTTCAAAATCCTCAATGGTCATAAGCACCTTTCTCGGCTTTGTGCCTTCTTCTGCACCTATAACCCCTGCTGCTTCCATCTGCTCTATGATACGTGATGCCCTGTTAAAGCCTATATGGAACATTCTCTGTATCATACTTACGGAAGCCTTTTGCTTTTCTATGCAAAATCTGACAGCCTCAGTAAAATACTCATCATTTCCGTCTCCGTCTGAAGAATCACCATCTGATGAATCTGATACTGCCTGACTGTTTACAAAGCTTGATATACTTTCGTCATAGTCATAGCTTCCCGCCTGCTCTTTCCAGAAGTTTACTACTCTCTGTACCTCCTCATCAGAAACAAATGCACCCTGCAGTCTTACAGGCTTTACATAGCCTGACGGATAAAACAGCATATCTCCGTTGCCAAGAAGCTTTTCAGCCCCCACACTGTCTATGACTGTTCTTGAGTCCACGCCTGACGATACGCTGAGTGCCACTCTTGACGGTATATTTGCTTTTATCAGACCTGTAACTACATCTACGGAAGGACGCTGCGTAGCTATAATAAGGTGTATGCCTGCTGCTCTGGCAAGCTGTGCCAGACGGCATATTGACTCCTCAACTTCCTTAGCCGCCACCATCATAAGGTCTGCAAGCTCGTCAATTACTATAACTATCTGAGGAAGCTTATCCTCCATATTTGACATTTTTTCATTATAACCCTTTAAATCTCTTACATTCAAATCGGCAAATTTTTTATATCGTTCCGACATTTCATTTACTGCCCATTTTAATGTATTTGACGCAAGTCTTGGATCTGTGACAACCGGTTGCAAAAGATGTGGTATGCCGTTATAAACGCCAAATTCCACTACCTTCGGGTCTACAATAATAAGTCTTACCTCATCGGGAGTAGCCCTGAACAATATACTCTGTATAATGGAATTTGTAAATACAGACTTTCCTGAGCCTGTAGTACCTGCAACAAGCATATGAGGCATCTTGGCTATATCTCCTACCACCACATTTCCTGCTATGTCCATACCTGCCGCAAAGGCTATCTTTGATTTATTATTTCTAAGTTCCGGTGACTCTATTAAATCCCTTATAAGCACTGATTCTCTCTGCTTATTCGGAACCTCAATGCCTATGGTGGATTTTCCCGGTATAGGCTCTATACGGATATCCGTAGCTGCCATATTAAGCTTTATGTCATCTGCCAGTGCCGTAATCTTACTGAGTCTTGTTCCTATTTCGGGCTGTACCTCATATCGTGTAACTGACGGTCCTTTGTGATATTCTGTCACATCTACATTTACGCCAAAGTTCTTTAATATACCTTTTAAAAGAGCTGCCGTTTCCCTAAGCTCTTTTTCATTTACTGCCGTTGCACCTCTGCCTTTATTAAGCAGTGTGGTTTTAGGAAGAACATACTCTTTCTTCTTCGGCACAGCCGTACGGCTGCTTTGTACCGCTGATGACATACCGGCTGAACCACTGTTTTGCATCTGTTCAGGTGTTTTGTCTGCCATATTTCCCTGTGGAGATGATACTTTTTCTAAAGAACTGTTTTTCACCAAAGATGTTGTTCCTGTGCCATACATAGGTCTGTTCATTACAGCCTTTGCACTTTTTCTTACATCTATACGCTCTTTTGGTTTAAAAAAGCCTTCCTCGTCCTCCTGCGGCGGTTCATATAAATCTTCTGAGCTTATTCTGCTGTTATATGACTGTCCATATGTGCTTTCTATACCTGTACTTACGTTATACTGTCCATGGGTGCTTTCTATGCCTGTACTTCCACTATACTGTCCATGGATGCTTTCCACACCTGTACTTCCACTATACTGTCCATGGGTGTTTTCTGCACCATTTGCATTATACTGTCTGTATGAACTTTCTGTATCTGCATTTACATTATAACTTCCGTATCCGGTATCCGTATTTTCATTATTGTCATCTGTGTCATCCGTCATTTCAGATAAATCTACTTTTCCTCTGTATACACTTGTATTTTCAGGTATTTCACCTGTAATCTCATGTATATCCTCGTCCTGTATATGAGGATTTTCTATTTTTGACAGATTTACTCCTCTTACCTTTTTATTTATTCGCTTATTTTTCTGATAGTTCTTTTCCCTGCTGTAATTTTCAGCACTTTCTTTTATTCTGTTTACATCCTTTTTTGCTGATTTGTATATCTTTTTACTGCCTGTTTTTACTCCGCCAATAAATGATTTTTCTGTTATAACTATAAGACATACTATAATCAATATAAGCAAAATAATGTATGTACCTATCATTCCTACTATATTACACAATGTGTCTGATATAAGACTTCCAAAAAAGCCTCCGCCAATCTTTTCACTTCCGCATTTTGTGTAATAATAACCTGCATTATGACCTTCATATCCTATAAAAATAAGATGTATAACCGAAATCAGCAGAAACAAAAGAATTACACCGGCTGTAAACTTTATAACTGCATTTCTGTTGTTTTTATTAGATATTATAAAAGCCAGACCTAAAAAACCTATAATCGGAAGTATATATCCTATCCATCCGAAACATCCGAATATAAAGTATCCTATATAATCACCAAGAGGTGACAAAAATCCCAGACAGCTAAGTTCTAAAAGTGCTGTTACCGCCAGTGCTATCAACAGCATAATTTCATTTTTAAGCTTGATTTCTTTTTCTGTAGGAACATACTTCTGTACCGGCTCTGAGGCCGCCGGATTCTTTGCCTTTTTAATATTTTTTTCACTCCCGGCTGTCGGTTTGGACTGTTTTCTTCCTTTAGTCTGCTTTTTTCCCGTACTCTTTTTAGTATTAGCCAACCTTACTTCCTCCTTGAGCTTATTTTTATTTATTTTAACCCTTTACAAAAAATGTAATGATGGCTGCAATTCCTACAACAAAGCAATAATATGCAAAATATTTAAACTTCTGCTTTCTTACTATATTAAGCATAGTCTTAATACAGATATAACCTACTACAGCTGCCACAAGCATACCTACTATATAGGATGCAATATCTCCTCCTGAATTGCTCTCTGTTGCCAAATCTGGTACCTGAAGCACTGCCGCACCTAATATAACAGGTATCGACATAATAAATGAATATTTAACTGCAAAAGTCTTGTCAATCTTACTTACAAGACATGCTACAATAGTGGTTCCTGAACGTGATATTCCCGGAAGTGTAGCCAATCCCTGACATACACCTATACCGAAAGCATTTTTAAACGATACATTTGTGGAATCCTTATCTCCTGCCGGTGTATTGTCTGCAATAAGCAGCAGAACTCCTGTTATAAGAAGACATATGCCCGGTATAATAAGTGCCGTCGACGCATTTTCTATTATATCATCAAATACAATACCCATAATACCTGTAGGTATTGTAGTTACAAGTATAAGCATTACAAAACGTCTGTATGGTGTGCTTATCACCTTTATATATTTTGTTTTCTTCTCAGTCAGAAGCTTTCTCTTTGAAAAGTTCTTAAACCAGATAGCTATATTTTTACATACATCCACTATGATTCCTACAGCATTGACAATAAGCTCCCAGATATCCTTGTGAAATGCAACAAATACAGCAATAAGCGTTCCTACGTGAAGAAGCACGTCAAATGCTATGCCCACATCCTTCATACCGAATAACTGCTTAAATATGGCTAAGTGTCCTGAACTGCTTACCGGTAAAAACTCTGTAAGTCCCTGTATTAATCCCATTAGTATTGACTCAAAAAAACTCATATTGCCTCCCATTATTTTTATTCATATAGATTCTATTTTACTATCTTTTTATCTTTAATTCAAGTAGGAAAATCATCTTAATAAATCTTAATAAATCTTAATAAATCTTGTAGTAACAATTTTACCTGTCTGAGGAACAGGCTTCCGGTGGAGGTGGCAGCTGCG
>CAMENQ010000149.1 GCA_945928585.1 uncultured Roseburia sp.
TTGTAATTCTCATACCTTATTCTCACCTTTCTCCTTATACGCCTGTTTCCCTTATAAGCACATCATACACCTCAGCCATAATAGATATAACCTGTGAAGAAAGCTTATACATTTCCTGATATTTTACAAGACTCATTGCTTCCTCATCCTTGTCCACACCCATTACTGAAAGTCTTTGATTTTCTATGGTGGTTGCCATATTTTCATAGTTTTTCATCATATTATTATTTTTTCTTGTGTCAACCGCTATATCCGTGACTAACGACTGTAAAAATTCACTTGCTGTTCCACCGTTATATGCTATTGCCGATTTTGTTTTATACAAATCATTAAGCAGATCATTTTGTGACGCACCGTCTGTTCTGTCATATGCTGTTGAAAGAAGCTCAGGATGTTCTTTTACTTCAGGATTTATAATGTATTTTTTGGCAATGTTGTCGTATATGAATAATGGTGTATTTGCTGCACTGTTTCCATTTAAATCCTGTCCTGCCTGATGAATGTTGTTTATGGTTCCTGTAAAGCTGTCCAAAAACGAATTTATCTGTTCAATATAATATGGCACACCCTTGTAATCTATAGGCCTTACAGATGCATCATTCGGCTGTACTCCGTTATTTCCGTCCCTTATCTCCATAAGACCTTTTAACGTGCCTCCAATGCCCTCTGACACAGGATTGAAATAATCTCCATATGACCATTTTATATCGTATAAGCCTACCACATCATCATCATGTACTCTGTTTTCCCTGCTTTCAACTTCCAGTGTGAAATAATTATAATTGTCTATTAAAGTAGCTCCGCCAATCTTTACTCTGAATTCTGTCTTTCCATTATCATATACTTCTTCTGATGTAGTTATCTCTACTATCTGTGACAATTCATCAAGAAGTACTGAACGTTTGTCCCTAAGCTCGTTTGCATTAGCTCCTGTAAGTTCCACAACATTTATCTGCTTGTTTAATGATGCTATCTCCTGTGCATAGGAATTTATGCTGTTTACGTTATTGCTTACTTCTGCATTTAAATCCTCCTGTTCAAGCTGAAGATCCTTTTTTATTTCCTGCATATATTCCAAAAAGCTCTCAGCATAATTTATATATGTATTTCTTGTGGTAATGCTTGACGCGTCCTTTGCCATTTCCTGAATGGCATTGTAAAAGTTGTCAAATTCCTCTGTAAAGCCGTCTACCTTTGCTTCGTTAAATAAATCCTGTACTTTATATAAATAATAATATCTTGTACTGTTTTCTCCATATCTTGTCTGATTTTCCTGATATTTTACATCATAATACTCGTTTCTTGTTCTGTAAATTGATGTAATCTCAACACCACTTCCTATCATGCCATATGCCTGATGTACTCTTAAAGGTGTAGTTGCCTGCTGTGATGCTTTCTGTCTTGAATATCCTTCCGTATGTTCATTTGCCACATTATTTGCAGTAACATTAAGCTGTACGTTAGCTGCATGTATCCCAAGTGTACCTATATTTAACCCAAAAAACGTATTTGGCATTTATCTTCCTTCCTTTCTGCGTGTTAACGAACTCCCACCTTATTTACAAGGGTGTCTATCATCTCTGCTACTACGTTTATATATCTTGAATTGGCATTATATGCATTCTGATATTTTATAAGATTTGTAAGCTCCTCCTCTGAAGATACTCCTGTAACCGACTGCCTGCTTGTCTCTATATCATCAACCACAAGCTGTTGGTTTGATGCCACTGCATTTAATACATATCCGTCATTTGCAAGTACATCTATCATAGTCTGATAGTAATCTGTAAAATCTTTTTTTGTGAGATTGTTTGGATCAAGGTTTATGGCCGCCTCATCCCATGCTTTGATTATGCTTTCTGCCAGAGGATAATTTGCTTCGCCTTCCCTGTTCCAAAACGGAAGTGATGATGACTTTTCAAGCACCTGCTGGTTTATCTCAAGATTATCCATACTGTATAAGCTTTCCTTTCCAAATACGTTGTATGGATTGTATGCATAATACACTGTTCCATCTGCTGCCTTAAGCTCTGTATACCTGCCTGTAGTATCGCTTCTTGAAAACAATTCCACACCCAGTTCTCCATCATAGCCGTTTCCACTGTTTTCTACGTCAAGTATTCTTATATTCATATCACCATCAAGTGTAAATGTCTCGTCATTCACCAGATAACCCAGGTCATCCATTGCTGGTTCATTGCCGCCGTTTGCCGCTTTAAGAGCATCTTTTACATTATCTGCCAGAACATAATAATTTGTTCCTGCTGCGATGGTAAGCTCCGTTCCCCCCTGAATAGTTTCTTCCTTATCCGGGCAAAGCTTATCATTTATCATGGTGACTATACTGTTTATAAGCTGATCCATCATAGCCTGTGTTTTCATAATGATGGACGCTCCCACCGTATAGTTATATTCTTCCGCATCCTTTAAATACTGCTCGTATTCTGCATTGGTATAGTTTTCAGGAAGTTTCGGTATGTCTGTATAATCAGCTTCATATCCGCCTCTTGACTGCAAAATACCTTTCAGCTTTCCTATGTCATTTCCTTTACTTGTGGAAATATCCGTATCAAGCACAAATACCGGAAGCCCGTCTAAATGAGGCCATACAGGCGAAAGGTAATTTGAGTCCTGTTCTCCGTTAAGCTGTTCCGTTCCCATATGGAACACTCCGGTTCTTATAATAAATTCCTGCCCCTCTGCCCTTACATTTACAAAGCCATATTCGTCCTCCGTATATGATATCTCTATCAGTTCAGACAATTCATCAAGTGCCAGATCTCTCTGGTCTCTGTAATCATTTGCCGCCTCAACGCCTGCTGCCTCTACAGTCTGTATGGTAAGATTAAGACTATATATCTTGTCAGCCAGTGTGTTTATCCTCTCAACTGTATCCTCAACCTGCTGATTAAGGTTATACTGATATGACTGAAGCTGGTCGCTTATGGCAGTTACTCTTGAAATAAACTCATCCGCATACATAACAAGGCCTTCTCTTGCCACGCTTCCGTCAGGCGTCTTCGCCATTTCGCTTAAGGACTCCCAAAGCTGCTTTAATGAGCCCTGGAATGCCTCCTTATTAAGTTCGCCCATAATATACTCAACTTCCTCAAGTGATTCATACTGTGATGAATAGTAGTTTTCCCTACCCGCCTGCTGTCTGTATGCTTTATCTAATAAAAGGTCTCTAATGTGTCGTGTTTCACTTGCGACAACACCAAGACCTAATTTCCAACTTCCTAATGCTGAATTTCCTATGGTAGAATATTCTCTGTCTGCATATGATACCTGCTGTCTTACGTATCCTTCCGTATATACATTTGCTAAGTTATGTGATGATGTATTTATACCTACCTGGCTGGTTTTAAGACCTGAAACGCCGGTGTATAAACTTGTCATAAGTGGCATATCCTGCACCTCTCTCCTACTGTCTGTATCTGTCCGTTATTTCTTCTGTATTTCTTCTATATTTCAATAATAAATATAATTATTAATTAATTTTTTGCATCAAACACCCCGTAATTTAGTGAGCTTTCAGTGTTATAAGCATCCTTCCCATAATTTCCAAGCTCTGGAGCCTGATACATACTTTTTATGAGATTTATGTTAAACTCTACCATCTCCAAAGAAGATGTAATAAGATTTTTATTCATATCGTTAAGTGTAGATATGTTTGAGAGCGTCTGCCTCAAGCTGTCATGAACCTCTGAAAGCTTTCTCTGTTCTTTTTCCTGACCGGCTAACAGAGCCACTATTGCCTTTATGGTAAGTTCCTCTTCTTTTTTATTCAGAACCAAAGCTATATCCTTTACCACATCAGTACGTCTTTTTTCAAGACGGTTCAGAACTTCTATATAGTCCTGCTCCTTAGCGGTGATAACCCTAAGTCCGTCTAAATCTCCCTTTACAATCACAGGTGTTTTTTGGTTAGCAAGTTCCACCAGCTCTTTATATTTTTTGTCTTCTTCTTCAAGAACCGTTATAAGCTCTTCTATTAAACTTGCCATGAAACTGCTAACCTCTCATTTCCTCATATTTTGCCATAAGCTTTTCTGCAAAGCTTTCTCCTGAAACATTGTATGTTCCGTTTTGAATCTGACTTTTAAGTTCTGCTACCCTGTCAGCACGAACATCCGGTGCTCCTGCAACTGCCTTCTTTGCCACCTGAAGTTCTCTTCCAAAATCTGATATTTCTACCTTATCAGTGCTGCTTTTTTTAGCTGCTGCTTCTGTTTTGTATTTGCCTTTTACTCCGTATGTCTGACTGATGGCATTATAAGCATCTATACGCATATTAATCGCCTCCTTAATGTTTTTACACTAATTTTATCGGTCTTTTACCGTATTTACTTTATAGCAATTAAAAAAAAGTTGCCATCACAGGACGACAACTTCTTTTTAATTATATAATTTTTAATTATTGTCGAGGAATCTCATCCTCTCTCTTTCTCTGTCTTTTTTCTGTATTACCGGTGCTTCTTTCTTATACAGACTGTCTAAGCCCTTTGCTGTTTCATTTTTACATTTATCGCAAAAGCGGCCTGTTCTTATTGGTGCTCCACAGTTTTCACACTCTATTGTAACCATGGAATCCTCTGAGAATATAAGTCTTTCCTCCCTTATCCACTGATAAATCTGAGATGTACTTACCTCCATAGTCTCTGATATTTCAGGTATACTTGCATGTGGATTGTCCATAACATAATTTCTTACCTCCACAAACTTATCTTCAAGTTTCTGTTTACACTCTCCACATAATCTTGGTCCTGACACATAATTAAATAGTCTTCCACAGCCCTTACAATTTTTTACATCCATTTTGTCATTCCTCCTATAACCTTTTATGTAATATAACCATATGAGATATGTTTCTGTCACATATAATAAGTAATATGTTCACAAGCATACATAGGATACGTTGTCATACGCCTGCTCCTATACATATGGATATGAAGTAGACCTTCTTTACTCCTGCTCTTTTTAAAACCTGTGCACAGGCATCTATGGTAGCTCCTGTAGTATATATGTCGTCTACTAAAATAATCTTATTATATTTTACTACATTTTTCGTAACTTTAAAAGCACTTTCTACATTTTTCTTCCGAATACTTTTTGAGAGTTTTTTCTGGGGTTCTGTTTTCTTTTCTCTTACAAGTACATTTATATCCATTGGTATTTTCAGTGTTTCTGAAAGTGCTTTACCTATAATTTGTGCCTGATTATAACCTCTTTTTCTCATGCGTGACTTGTGTATCGGCACAGGTATTATCACATCCGGCTGCCATTTTTCGATTATGGGTTTATATTTTTCTGCCATCTGTACGCCATAAAATTCACCATATATTTTGCAATCCTTATATTTAAACCTATATACCGATTCTTTTACATCATCATGATACTTAAATACTGCCAGACCTCTGTCATATGTATGATGCATTTTCCTGCAGTCATCACAATACTCCCCCGTTTCATCGTCAAGCTGTTTTCCGCATTTAAAGCAATACGGTTCTTCAATATATTTATCCTTTATTTTTTCTTTACATTTTTCACACAGAAAATCGTATGTCCTCTTTTCCAATATACCTTTGTAGCTTTTCATCGGGACAGCTTCATTACAAAAAACACATTTTCTCGGATAAAGAAGCTCCATCCCTATTTCCCCTAACGCCCTTATTTTATTTGTCAATCTCCTCTAACCTTTCTGTAAGTCCTGAATATCTTTTCTGCTCATTTTCATTATTTATCATATCTTTTACTGCATTTTCCACTCCCACTATACATACACATCTTTTTGCTCTTGTTACTGCAGTATACAAAAGATTTCTGTTCATAAGCTGTCTCGGCCCGTTTAAAAGTGGAATAACAACAGCCGGATATTCACTTCCCTGTGATTTATGAATAGTAACGGCATATGCCAGTTCAAGCTCATCAAGCTGTTTAAAGCTGTATGTAACAAATTTCCCTTCGTCAAATTCTACCTCCATAAGCTCTGTATAATTATTTATGGTTCTTATAATACCTGTATCTCCATTAAATATTCCGGTGCCTTTTTCTATAACCACACCGCTTCTTCCCCTGACTTCCCATTCTGTCTGATAGTTATTTTTTACCTGCATTACCTTGTCTCCCTGTCTGAACAGACCGTCTCCGTACTCCTTTTCTTCTTTTTCAGGAGACTTTGGATTTAAAAACTGCTGAAGTATCTGATTTAATCTTTCAACCCCCAGCATACCTTTTCGCATAGGTGT
>CAMENQ010000150.1 GCA_945928585.1 uncultured Roseburia sp.
ATATTTAGCCTTTTAGGAAGTATCGTGAGTCTTGCAAATACAAAAATATATCAAGATGAAAGTGGAGAATGGTGGCAGGCACTAGTCAATGTAGGACCTATATATCCGGGGGAAACGGTGTGGCCTGAATATGCGTATGCTAAGGAAACTTCTGATTCTACGGCAGGAGTAACAAAAATAAAAGGACCTTCAGCGTATGCACCAATGAATATTAGTTTAAAATCAACAGATCAATCTCATTATACAAGAAGTGTAACTTTAAATCGAAATTATGATGGATATTTTAGAAATAGTCTGTATTATATGACTTCTAATAATGTAGGATACGGATTTAAAGTTTATGCAACGCTTTCATCGACAGCATTAGTTTCTTCTGCTTGGGTAAAAGGTTATATGACACCATAAAAGTCATATATAATGCAGAGGATATATCCTCTGCATTTTTCAAAAAGAAGGTGAATATATATATGAAAAATTTTAGAAGAACATTATTCGTGGATTTAAAGAAAGCATTTATGAGTCCGGCAATTTACATAGTTATTTTATTACGTACAGCCATTCATATGACAGACATACTTCCACTATGCACAGAGGAAGGAGTAAGCATTTGCGATGCCATATATAGAAAAGCCGGTGGGGCAGGTGCATTATGCCTGTTAGGCTTCTGTGTTTCCATATTGCCTTTTACACTGCAGTATCTCAAGGAAACAGATAACAACTGCATATATAACTACATTAACAGAAGTGATATTTTTGCATACAGCGTATCGAAGATAATATCCGTATGTGTTACAACCTTTATTGCAGTTGCTGCGAGCAATATTATATGTCTTTTTATTTTTTTATTAATGGGCATGAGTGTTTCAAATGAGTTTTTCCGGTTAAATTATCAGGATGCTCATGATTTGATAAAAAATGGAAATTACATAATATTTATAGTTTTTATAATTTTAATAGAAGCTTTTAGAAGTGTATTTTTTTCAATAGTAAGTCTTTGTATGTCAGCATTTATAAAAAACAAATTTTTAATAGTCTCCCTTCCGGTAATATTTTATTTTGGGGTAGGAAGCTTTTTGTTTTTTTACGTAAGAGTGCCGGATTGGCTGAACCTGTCAGTTATTTATCAGCCAATGACTATAAACGCACCAAATGATATAAATAGTTTTTTATTAACTCTGATAGTGACACTTTTTATGATAGCAGTATTTGGCGCAGTTTTTATTGCAAGAGTAAGGAGGTGTGTTGGAAATGGAAAGTTTTAAAAGAGGAATGTATCTTGGTGGAATGTGGACAAGGCAGTTTTTTAAGGACTCTAAATTTATTGTAGTATTATTATTTTCTTTTTTGTTTCTATTTGTTTATATAACGCCCTTAAGGCAGGAGGCTGCTCTTTCGGACTATGGCATAACCCCTTATATTTTGCCGCTTATATATGATATGAATACCATGTATATGGCATTTGTTATGATACTTCTTGTGTGCGACGCACCTTTTATACAGAAAAATCAGTTGTTTGTAAATGTCAGGGCAGGTATGGCAAGCTCTTTTATAGGAAAAGTAATTTATCTTTTTTTTATATCGGTAATATTGCAGGTTATACAGTTTTTGATAAGCATCATTATGCTTATACCATATATAAGCTTTTCTGATAATTGGGGGTATATTCTGACAAAGGTGGTTTCAGAAGGCTTTAGCGAGCCGGTAATATACAGCGGATTTGCGGCACGCATTTCAGTTATGGAAGAATATATGGGACTTGAGGCTCTGACAGGTCAGGTGCTTTTAAATATATCATTTACTTTTCTTATGGGAATGGCTGCATTTTTCTTAAACGGGATAATTAAAAAATATTTAGGTCCTATAGTATTAATTTTTATAGCGATATTTGACAGCATAATAAATGCTGCAGGTTTCTGGGTGGGGGATATTTACAAATTATATGATTACTCACTCATAAGGTTTATAAAGCTTTCGGCGGTTAATGAAAGTAACCGGACCATAATGCAAAATGTAATAATAATGTGGGTAATATCCGCAGTGCTTATTATTATTACATATATATCCTTTAAAATCAGGTTTAAGGAAAGAGAGGTGTAATCTATGGATGACATAATTCAGGTTAAAAATGTAACTAAGAGGTTTAAAAAATTTGTTGCATTAAATAATGTAACGGTTAGCTTTGAAAAAGGAAAAATACATGGACTTATAGGAAGAAACGGCTCAGGAAAAACAGTGCTTATGAAGGTTATACTGGGACTTATGAAGCCTTCAGATGGAGAGATTATAGTAGAAGGAAAAAAAGTAGGAAATGATATAGAAACTCCTGAAAATATAGGCGCCATAATAGAAACACCGGGATTTCTTGACAATTACAGCGGCTATATGAATTTAAAATTTCTTGCTGATATAAAAAGAATTGCGGGAAAAAATGAAATACGTGAAACCATAAAGCTTGTAGGCTTAGAGCCTGATGATAAAAAACACGTAGGAAAATATTCATTAGGTATGAGGCAGCGTCTTGCCATAGCTCAGGCGGTCATGGAAAAGCAGGAAATATTAATGCTTGATGAGCCAATGAACGGACTTGATAAAAGCGGCGTAGAACAAATCAGAAAAATATTAAAGGAACTGAAAAATCAGGGAAAAACAATAATTATTGCCAGTCATAACAGTGAGGATATTGCTGAATTATGTGATACTGTTTATGAGATGGATATGGGCGTAATAACGAAGATAAGATAAAAACTTTTAATTATAAATATTATTATTTTGGAGGAAAATGTATGAAGAAAGTCAGATTATATTTATTTTTAGGAATAACAGGATTGTTTTTATTCGGCTGCAGGGATGCCGGTAAAGAAGTTGCAGGCAAAACTCAGGCAGACACTCAGGCAAATGCAGAAAGTACCCAAATTGAAAGTGAACAGGAAACAGAAAACTTAATAAAGCTTACGGAAGAACAGTTAAATGAAACTCATATTGATATGCAGATAAATGATAAAATAAGGCTTTCGGCCTATATCACACCATATGATAGTTATAAAGACGGCGTAAATATATATCAGGCGATAAGCAATAAGGATGTATTTGTAAATGATTATGAAAATATAGTAAAAGAAATTTCCTTACAGACAAATAAAAATTTTAATCTTGATTACATAAACGAAAGTGGAAATATTTATTGCTATACGTCAGATGATGATATGATGATTAACTGTTCCGGCAATGGATTTGGCTATACGGATAAGGAAGATACCGGTGAGATTACATATTTCGGTTTTGGAGTCAGCCATAAAAACGAAGCCTGTCAGGGAATATTAAAGGATAAGCTTTGCTATGCAGATAAAATAAAAAATATAGAGACTTTAACAAAAATGAATTATTTTGACAGGGTGGAAATATATAATTATGATACATTAACGGCAGACAGCCATATATATGAAAATTACCTTGCAAAATCTGAGGATGCAGGCCTTAAACTTTTAATAGAGGATGACGGTTATGAGTATGCTGTTTTGTATTCTGTAATAGATAATCTTCCATATAAATATCAGGGGGTTATATATAAGAAAGTACCATATGATACTTATAATGAAAAACTGTTTACACAGAACCCATATTTTAACAGCAGCATAACAGCCGTATCTACAGAGCTTGTAAACAATCTCAGGGTATGCTATGACGGGGAAAAGCTTACAAACCTTGCAGCAGAAAATAACAGCATCACAGGAGAAAAATTATCTGTAGAAAAGGTCATTGATGCAAATCAGGCATTGCAGATAGTTTTGAAAAAACTCGGAAATGCAGACGGGGCTGTGATAATTACTTCCATAGAGCTTTGCTATGATGTAAAACTCTATATTCACGACGGAATGCTGGATGGAAAGTATTATCCGTACTGGATAGTAAATTATTATGATTACAGTAAGGAATTCAGTGAGACAAATACAGTGGTGGAAGACCCTGCAGGAAAATATATAATTGATGCCGTAAACGGAACTGTAATAGAACGGACAAGATGGAAACCGGAGGTGGAGGAATAAAAAATAGCCAAATATGACGCAGGCGTTGCGCAGGTTACAGCAGTTTGAAGAATCCGGAATATTATTACAGTATTGATAAAATCTGGAGGTTGCGGATAAAAATGCGGAAACTCAAGTGAAAATTTGATTGAGTTTTTTGATGAGTCGTGGTATCATATATAAGTGTATCTATGCTTTAATGGAAACACAAATACAAACATATTGAGAAAGAGTGGATAATGAACGAGATAGGCTATCATGGAACCTGCTCAAAGTACCGATATAACATAGAGAAGAACGGATTAGATCCCGCAAAATGCAAGCATCGTGATGATCATTGGCTAGGACAAGGTGTGTATTTCTTTGATGATTATGAAAAAGCATTATGGTGGGCTTCGTCGATTTCTTCTCAAAATGATAATTGTGGCGGAATAATTTTCAAATCAAATATAGAAGCACCAGATGAAGAGGTTTTAAATCTTGATGATAACAAGCAATTGGATGCTTTTATGACAGAAACTTTGAAAACACTTGAAGAAGTAAAAAAAACTTGTCCTGGAAAGATGCCAATATTTGAGGATGCTAATTTCCGAGCTGTCTTTTTTGATTACTATAAAAAACAAAATGAGATATCAGTTATTATTGGAACTTTTCAAAAGGAATTTGCAGGTTATACAACAAAAAGAAATTATTCTGAAAGAGAATTGCAAAAGAAAATAATGGACATTATTGGCATCAAGTTTCAAGAAAGACAAATTTGTGTGTCAAAAAAAGAATGTATTAAATCAACAAAACTGATATATAATGAGGAAGAAGAGGTGATATGATGTTTGATAAGGATTTGTTTCTTTCGTTATGTGAGAAGTATGACGTTGAATTAAGCGAGACTGCAACTAGTCCTATGATTAAGGAGGGTGAGCAGGCTCATGCGATTACAGGTGATGATGTAAAACGTGTATTTGCACCATGTCAGACATATTTTGCATATTCAAGTAATAAAATTAATGCAAGAGTTGAAGTGCCTGCGTTCTATCTGAAGGAAGATTATGCTATTGCATGTTAGGAGAGGAATATGGAAGTAAGGTCTAAGTATGAAAGTCCTCTTGTGTTAGAAAAAATTGAAATAGTAGAAAGCACCTTTAGAAAGAAGGATGAACCCATAGATGGCGTAGAACTAGGAGTACAAGTAGAACGTAGTATAAAAAAAATGTCAGATGGCATTTTTGAAGTTTTACTTGAAACAACAGTTTGTGACGAAGAAGAAAAAGTGTTTGTTAACGTAAAAGGAAGAGCAATTTTTTCGACTCAACAGGAGAATATGGATATTTTGGAAAAAAATACAATTGCAATTATGTTCCCATACATTAGAAGTTATATATCTATTATTACTACTCAACCGGGAATGAATCCTATTGTATTGCCGGCAATGAATATTGTAGCGATGGTTAATGACCAGAAGAAATAGGATGGCGAGCACTCACTCGATGTGGGTGCTTTTTTTCTTAGTAGTAACCAAACTTCTTTTTTATTGCAGGGGTTTGTTGATTTCTTGGACCAGAAAAATGAAGATTTTGATGAGACCGAATTCGAGCATAAGCTTCTGCAATTGAAGGAAATTGTAAAAGAATCCTTATCTGTTATTCGATGTTCCCATATCCAATCAATCCCTTCTGCTGCTTCATATCTTAAATATGCTGAGTCAAAATATCCACATAAAAACAAGACAAAAGTAACATTATTTCCAAATGTATTTCTAAGTTGTTGCATTTTTGTCGCTTCTTCTTTGCAACGTTTATTAACGTTAGTGTAATCACCTGCTGATTTTGCTTCTACCATAATAGGTAAATCACCTTTTTGTGCAGATATAGGAGATATAAGCACATCAACGGGAAGATTAGCTGTTTGTTCAGAATCGTTACCTATTCTCACTTGTACATTGGTTCTGAAAGAATAAGTTCCAGGAAGCATTTCATTGAATTTAACATTTGCCTCTGCAGGAGAATAACCTTTATCTTTTAAATATTTTTCTATAGTTGCTAACTGACGTTTTTCTTGTGCGTTACGAATTATTGGGTCAGAAACCCGGCTTGGTTGGGGCGTTTTTTCTGTAGAAAAAAGTCGATTTCCATGGTAAAATATATTTTGAAAATTTATTTTAATGGGAGAAATTGTCTTATGAAAGAAGAAATATTTCAAATACATAGATATTCTGCTGGGTA
>CAMENQ010000151.1 GCA_945928585.1 uncultured Roseburia sp.
ATATCCGATTTTTCTTTCCAGTTCTTCCAAATCTTTTTCCATAAAAGCTGTTTCCTTTCATTCAAAACGCTACTGCCATGCTTTTCACCTACATTGGCAGTAGCGCACATTAAACCTTATGACTATTTATATAACTTCTTTAATCTGATTTATGGCATCACCGACAGTTGTTATTTTTTCTGCCGCCTCCGCAGGTATCTCTATATCAAATTCCTCCTCTATTCCCATTACTATCTGGAATACATCTAAGGAATCTGCCCCCAAATCATCAGTAAATGTGGTATCCTCAGTAATATCATCAGCATTTACGTTTAAAACATCAGCAATAATATTTTTTATTTTTTCTAATTCCATTTTTGCCTTCCCATACCTTTCCCAGATTGCATAAATTCAATAAAATAATTATTCCTCGCTGCCTAAGTTTTCCTTTATTTTCTCGTTAATTTTCTGCTCACTAAAGGTTATGCACTGTATAATTGAATTTGATATTTCTTTGCGTGTAGAGTTTCCATGTGATTTTACCACAAGTCCCTTACATCCTAAAAGCGGTGCTCCACCATGCTCATCTGCGGAAAATGATTTTAATGTTTCTTTTAATGCCGGCTTAATAAGAAGTGCTCCTATCTTGCTTCTTAAAGATGACATTAATCCACCTTTTATTTTCTTTATCAGTGTAGAGCCGAGTCCTTCATAGAGTTTAAGTATAACATTTCCCACAAAGGCATCTGCCACAATAACATCTGCCGCTCCTGAAGGTATATCCCTTGCTTCTATGCTTCCTACAAAGTTTATATCTGTAAGCTGCTTTAAAAGCGGCATGGTTTCCTTTACAAGTGCATTTCCCTTCTCTTCCTCAGCACCTATATTTACAATGGCTACCTTTGGATTTTTTATACCTATAACATTTTCCATGTAGATTGAACCCATTCTTGCCCACTGTACTAAATTTGACGGTTTTGCATCAACGTTGGCTCCTGCGTCAAGAAGAAGTGTTACTCCTGTTGCCGTAGGAATGAGCGGCGCCATAGGTGGTCTTTCCACACCTTTTATTCTTCCTACAATAATCTGGCCTCCTACAAGTATAGCTCCTGAATTTCCCGCTGATACAAGTGCATCTGCAGTACCGTCCTTTACCATATTCATAGCCACAACAAGTGATGAGTCCTTTTTCTTTCTGATAGCCTCAACCGGTGGCTCGCCTGTTTCTATAATTTCAGACGCATGTACCACTTCTATCTGGTCTTTTTTATATTCATATTGTGACAGTTCTTTTTCTATGACATCTTTTACGCCTACAAGCTTTACTGTCACATTTGAATTTTTGTTTACTGCATCTACCGCACCCTTTACCATTTCTATTGGGGCATTATCTCCTCCCATGGCATCAAGTGCCACTGTAACCTTTTCCATTATACACACCTTCCAATTTTTCAAAATTTTATCATTGCATTCACTATAGTAGTTTACTAAAAAAACATAAAAAAAGCAACAAAAAAGTCTCGCCAGACAGCGAGACTTATAAATTCGCATTCGCGAATTTTCTTTGAATTAATTTCTGCTGTTGCTTTTGAATCCTTAACAAAAGTTAAAAAGTGCCGCATAAAAGCGGCACTTTCATTATTTTTGATTAGTCCTGAGCGATAATCTCTTTCTTATTGTAGCTTCCACAAGCCTTGCATACTCTGTGTGGCATCATAAGTGCTCCACACTTGCTGCACTTTACAAGATTTGTAGCTGACATTTTCCAGTTAGCTCTTCTCTTGTCTCTTCTAGCCTTAGAAGTTTTATTCTTTGGACAAATAGACATGGTTTACACCTCCTTAAAGCTTTTAAAGACCTCCATGGCCTTAGCCATTCTCGGGTCAATTTCTGTGGTATCACAACCACAATCTCCATGGTTGAGATTCGTGCCACATCTATTACAAATTCCCTTACAGTCTTCACTGCAAAGAATCTTCATAGGTAAATTCATCAGAATCTCACCGTAAGCGAACTTCTCTGCATCAAATGACATTCCCTCAAGATAGGTCATCTCATCCAACACATCTCTCTGTGTGACATCCGTATCGCCTAAGTTTATTTCTTTAGAAGTACTAACACTAATTTCCTGTTTCACATCCTCTAAGCATCTGTCACATGGCATCAATAAGGTAACTGAAAACTCCGCTTCCATATTTACCTTTTTATTACCAAGACCGGTAAATTTAAAAACCATAGGCTTCTTATCCGTCACCTTATAGGAGCCGAGTTTTGTACTAAAATTCTCCATCTCCAAAGGTATTTCCACGGTTTTTACCTTATCCTTCAAGGATAAAAGTTCAGATAAATCAATAACCATAAGTACCTCTTTTCATTGTATAACTGTCTGAAAAAGACAATTTACTCACACAATCAATGATTATACATAAAACATTTCCGTTTGTCAACCGTTTTTTAATCAACAGGAAGATATTTCTCTAACATTTCCTCAAGCTGTTTTCTTTGAACCGGTTTTGCCAGATAATCGCTGAAGCCTTCGGTGATATATCCCTCCTTTGCACCCTGTACGGCATTTGCCGTGAGCATAACAACTGGAGTATCCTTATTAAGATTATTTTCCATCTCCTGCATATGGTGAAAGGTTTCTATACCATTCATCTTTGGCATCATATGATCAAGGAAAATAAGATCATATTTTTTCTTTGATGTAGCTTCAAGACATTCCTCTCCGCTTTCAGCTGTATCTATTTCTATTCCGGAATCCTTAAGCAGTCCTACAATTACCTTTATATTCACAGACACATCATCTACTATAAGCAGATTTTTAGAGCCCTTCCATACTATCTTTTTTTCCTCCTCTTCTGTAGTCTCAGGTATATAATTGTTTAATGCAAATTCACCCATAGGTTCACTTGATATAACCTCCTGAGGTATATCCACATAGAAGATGGAACCCTTTCCATATTCACTTCTTACTGAAATTTCTCCTTCCATCTGATTAACAAGCAGCTTTGTAATGGCAAGTCCAAGTCCGGTTCCTTCTATGTTTCTGTTTTTTATCTCATCCATACGTTTAAACGAATCAAACAGTTTTCCCTGATCCTCCTGCTTTATTCCTATTCCCGTATCCCTTACTGATATTTTGAGAATAATCTTATTATCTTCCAGCTTTTCGCAGCCTACAGACAGCGTAACACTGCCCTTTTCTGTGTATTTTACTGCATTTGTCAGCAAATTCATAATAATCTGCCTTATGCGCACCTCATCACCCAGAAGTCTTCTTGGCATATTCGGATAATTTCTAACCTTTAGTTCAAGCTTTTTATCCTTTGCACGCATAAATATCATATTATAGCTGTCGTTTATAAGTGACGATACTTCGTATTCCACAGGCAGAATCTCCATTTTGCCCGATTCTATTTTTGAAAAATCAAGTATATCATTTATAAGGGCAAGAAGACTTCTTCCTGCACTTTGAATATCCTTAGCATGTTCAAGTATTTCTTTGTCCTTGCTGTCTCTGATAATTATCTCATCCATACCAAGTATAGCATTAATAGGAGTCCTTATTTCATGGGACATATTGGCAAGAAACATAGATTTCGACTCGTTAGCTGAAATAGCTCTCTGCTTGTCCCTTTCAATATTCAGATAGTCCTGAATGGTCTTTATAATAGCTGAAACCATAAGGAAAATCAGTCCTGCACCTATTATAACTCCCTGAATAACAGATTTTCTTGTGAAATAGAGCAATATCTGTATAACTGCAGCCAGACAGGCTCCTGCCATTCCTATGGCTACCATTTTATATTCCTTTATATATCCCTTCTTTATATCAATAATTATATTTATTATAATTGATGCTATGGAAAGAATGCAAACTGCTGCTATAAACATTGCCGTATCTGAATAATCCAGTATTCCTACCATATGCAGTACGGCAGTTATAATTACGTCTGCTATATTTGCTATGCCCATGGCAGTATAAATTTTCTGATATCTTCCATTCTGTTCATAATTCATATATATAATGAATGGCAACGGAAGGAGTGCAAAAGAAATAAATGCCACATTGCTCACGACAGATGCGTTTGAAACAAAAAAATCCCTTACGCTGGAATTTGTCATAAGCCATATAGCTGCCAATGACACGCCCAGTCCCAGATATGAAAGTTCAAACTGTCTGTTATTATACATTCCCAAAATCACACTTATAACTGCAGTGAAAACACCTAAAAGAAACATCATTATGCCTACTATCATTTCGATACCATGGGTATTCAGAAAGAAATGCCATATTGCCATTCTGTCTCCATAATATACAGTACTGAAAGTTCCATTATATACTGAATCAGATTTGGTTATAAGGGTGATTGTTTTTCCTTTATCTCCAGGCTTTAACAAAGCAAATACATACGCAGGTGCGCTTGTTTTTCCGAACATTCTTGTTTCGTCACTGGAATACTCTTTTCTAAGCTCATCTCCCACATATATTTTCATATCCTGTCTTGCACTTCTGAAACAAAGATACATTCCGTCTTCAGCTTCCTCTGACAAAACAGTCTCAAATACAACCTCTTTATTTCTTTCTGTTTTATATTTTTCACCTGCACTTATAGGTATACGTGTTCCGTCCTCCTCTACCACATACCAGTCACTGTCAAATTCTTTGCAGACTGACTTTCCATCATCTATATCAGATGGCAGGAATGCCTGTCCTAATGCAAATAACATTATAAGCACGATTAATAATATATAAAATAAATTCTTTAGTATTTTCATCCAATCTATCCTTCCTGATATAATGCCTATATGTGTAATGCCCGTATGTTCATAATATATACTGAATGTCGTATTTTGTCAATTAATGTCGTTTAAAAAAATCAGACAACCTGCATTCTGCCTGTTGCCTGATTCTTAATTACTTTTTACTGTGTTTTTTATTTTTCTACAAGTTCCTTTGTCTCTCTTGCAATCTTAAGTTCTTCGTTTGTAGGAATAACCATTACTTTAATCTTTGAGTCCGGTGTAGAGATATATCTGTCCTCGCCTCTCTTGTTGTTAGCTTCCTCATCTAACTTTATACCAAGATAGCCAAAGTATGATAATACATTTTTTCTTACATCATGGTCATTTTCACCTACACCTGCCGTAAATGCAATGGCATCTACTCCGTTCATAGCTGTAATATAGCTTCCGATATACTTTGCAACTCTGTAGCAGAATACATCCAATGCCATCTGTGCTCTTTCATTTCCGCTCTCTGCTGCTGACCAAAGGTCTCTAAAGTCACTTGAAACTCCGCTAAGACCAAGCATACCTGACTTTTTGTTTAAGATGTTTAACATCTCATTTATATCCTTACCCTCTTTATTTGCTACAAACTGGGCTACTGCAGGATCAATGTCACCGCTTCTTGTACCCATAGCAAGACCTTCAAGTGGTGTAAGTCCCATACTTGTATCTACACACTTACCGTTTACTACTGCTGATATAGATGAACCGTTTCCAAGGTGGCATACTATAACCTTTGAGTTGTTTGGATCAAGTTCTGCAAACTCTATAGCTCTTGCCGAAACAAATGCATGGCTTGTACCATGGAAACCATACTTTCTAATAGCGTATTTCTCATAATACTCATATGGAACGGCATACATATATGCTTTCTCAGGCATAGTCTGATGGAAAGCTGTATCAAATACTGCTACATTTGGCTTTCCAGGGATAGCCTTTTCACATGCCTCAATACCGATAAGATTAGCAGGATTATGTAAAGGTCCTAAATCAAAGCACTCTCTGATTACTTTCTTTACATCATCATTTACTATGATGGATGCACTGTACTTCTGTCCTCCATGAAGTACTCTGTGTCCTACGGCACCGATTTCGTCAACACTTGAAATAACACCATGCTCTGCATCCACAAGTGCATCAAGAACCATCTGGACTGCTGTGCTGTGGTCAGGCATAGGAGCCTCTGCTACATACTTATCCTTTCCTTCCGGCTTATGTGTAAGCATAGAACCTTCCATTCCTATTCTCTCACAAAGTCCCTTTGCAAGTACCTCTTCATTTACCATATCAAATAACTGATACTTAAGTGATGAGCTTCCGCAGTTTAAAACTAAAATTTTCATGTTCAATTTTTCTCCTTAAATATATTTTTTATCAGCTTTTCTCGCTGATTTAATTACATATTATTCAGCTTTTCCTGCTGATTTAATTACTTTTTATGTAATGATTTAATTATGT
>CAMENQ010000152.1 GCA_945928585.1 uncultured Roseburia sp.
AGACGATAAGGTAGACAATCCTGTAAGTCTGTATGCAGCTACAAAAAAAAGCAATGAACTGATGGCACATGCGTATAGCAAGTTATATAATATTCCATCTACGGGATTAAGATTTTTTACAGTATATGGTCCTGCAGGACGTCCTGATATGGCTTATTTTGGATTTACAAACAAATTAAGGGAAGGAAAAAATATAGAAATATTTAACTATGGAAATTGTAGAAGAGATTTCACATATATTAGTGATATAGTTGAAGGAATAAAAAGAGTAATGAGCAAGCCTCCAGAAAGAAAATTGGGGGATGACGGATTGCCGGTTCCTCCATATATGCTTTACAACATTGGAAATGGACATCCTGAAAATTTGTTGGAATTTGTAGATATTTTGCAGCAGGAGCTGATAGCTGCCAAGGTTTTGCCGGCTGATTATGATTTTGAGTCACACAAGAAGCTTGTGCCAATGCAGCCGGGAGATGTACCAGTGACATATGCAGATACGACGAGGCTGGAGCAGGACTTCGGATTTAGACCAAAAACCGGTTTAAGAGAGGGATTAAGAAATTTTGCCAGATGGTATCGCAGTTATTATATGGAGGATGGTAATGAATAAGCTATTAGAATTAGATAAAAAAAGATATGTAGGAAAAATGCCGAAATTTCAAAAGCTGTATAGAAAGACGCAGGCGGCAAAATTTTACCTAGTAAAGATGTTTTACAAAATTCTTTTTAAAATGGCGAAAAATAGAAACCATATAGAATTGTCTGACAAAACACTTATTGGGGCTGGCTTATATATAGGACATCCATATGGAATTACAATCAACGAAAAAGCTATAATAGGTGAGAATGCGAATATTCATAAAGGAGTTACTATAGGTCAGGAAAACAGGGGAATAAGAAAGGGTACGCCGATAATTGGAAATAATGTCTGGATAGGAATTAATGCAACGATTGTTGGAGCAATACACATAGGCGATGATGTTTTAATTGCACCGAACAGTTATGTTAATTGTGATGTGCCGGAACATTCCGTTGTTATAGGCAATCCATGTGTCATTAAGCCATGTGATAATGCTACGAAGGACTATATTAATAATACAATATAAATATTAAATATATAAGGAGAAACAGGAAAATGAAAATTGCAGTTGCAGGAACAGGATATGTAGGTTTATCAAATGCTATATTGCTGGCACAGCATAACGAAGTATATGCGGTAGATATTATACAGGAAAAGGTAGAGCTTATTAATAACAAAAAATCACCTATAGTTGATAAGGAAATTGAAGAGTATCTAGCTAAAAGGGAGTTAAGGCTTACAGCTACAACAAATGCTGAGGAGGCATATCAGGGGGCAGATTTTGTTATAATTTCGACGCCGACGAACTATGATCCGGACAAGAATTATTTTGATACATCATCAGTAGAGGCAGTTATAGAACTGGTTATAAAGTATGCACCAAAGGCAGTTATGGTTATAAAATCTACAGTGCCGGTTGGTTATACAGAGAAGATTAGAAAGCAGTATAATAGTAATAACATAATATTTTCACCGGAATTTTTAAGAGAAGGAAAAGCGCTTTATGACAACCTGTACCCATCAAGAATAGTAGTGGGTTATCCGAAGGGTGATGATATTATGAAGTCAAAAGCAGAGGAATTTGCCAGATTATTAAAGCAGGGTGCCATAAAGGAAGATATTAAGGTACTGACAGTCAATTTAACTGAAGCTGAGGCAATAAAATTGTTTGCAAATACATATTTGGCATTAAGAGTTTCATACTTTAATGAGTTGGATACGTATGCAGAGGTGAGAGGACTAAATACAGCACAAATTATTGAAGGTGTAGGATTGGATCCAAGAATCGGAAATCATTACAATAATCCGTCATTTGGATATGGAGGATATTGTCTGCCTAAGGATACAAAGCAGCTTTTAGCTAATTATGCTGATGTACCTAACAATATTATTAAGGCTATAGTAGATTCTAATTCTACTAGAAAAGATTTTATAGCTTCACAGATAATAGCGAGAAATCCAAAGGTGGTTGGAATATACAGACTTACTATGAAGTCTGATTCAGATAACTTCAGACAGTCGTCAATACAGGGTATTATGAAAAGAATAAAGGCAAAGGGAATAGAAGTTATTGTGTACGAGCCAACATTGAAGGAAGATAATTTCTTTAATTCAAGGGTATACAGTGATATAGATAAATTCAAGGCGGACGCAGATGTAATAGTTGTCAATAGATATGAAAGCGTTCTTGATGATGTACAGGAAAAGGTCTACACAAGGGATTTGTATCATTGTGACTAAAAACACACAGACAGAAAGGAGTATGTATGAACAAGCATGATATAGTTGATGCAAATAATACAATAATAACAGATTTACCTCAGCAAAAAGATGGATGTAATCAGACTAAGGATATGAGAAACTCAAATTTAGAGATATATCGAATATTATGTATGTTTTTTATTGTTTTGCATCATTTTGCTGTTCATGGACTGGATGGTAATGAAGAAATAGGAAATGGAATAAACAAATATATAGTCGATATACTATCCTTCGGAGGAAAAATAGGAGTAGATGGATTTATTTTGATTTCAGGATAATTTATGTCTAAATCAAAGTATTCCATAAAAAAATATCTGAGATTAGAAGGAGAGGTTTGGTTTTATTCTGTAATTGCATTGGGAGTTTCAATATTATTTTCCAAAGCAGGTTACAATGGAGGAATAATGACTGTAATTAAAGCAGTGCTGCCGGTTTTGATGAATGAATATTGGTTTGTCACAAGCTTTATTGTATTGATGATTTTATCACCATTCTTAAATTTTGTTATACAGAATTTGAAGCAAAATCAGTATAGGACTTTGTTATTTGTATTATTTATTTTATGTAGTGTTATTCCTACTTTTGTAAGCAGTGATTTAACATCATCATTAACATGGTTTGTATTTCTATATCTTACGGCAGGATATGTAAGATTTTACCACAATGATTTTGCAGGTAATAATGCAAGAAGACATGCATTAATTGGTATTTTGGGAATAGTAATTTTATGGTGTTCATCAACACTTATAAACTGGGTGGGAATATATCTTGGTAAAGAAAGAGTTTTGTCATACAGCCGCCACTTTATGTCTATGGAAAGTATTATTGTATTAGTTATTGCTTATGAGCTGTTTATGACTTTTTTATGTATGAAAAAGTTTAGTAATAATATAGTTAACAAAATTGCAGGTGCAGCATTTGGAGTATATCTGATACATGATAATGTTAATTTAAGAATTTTATTATGGCAGAATATAGTAAAATATGTCGATTGGGAAAGACCGGTTTATTTAGTGCTGTATTC
This sequence comes from uncultured Roseburia sp., assembly GCA_945928585.1. Taxonomy (GTDB): domain Bacteria; phylum Bacillota; class Clostridia; order Lachnospirales; family Lachnospiraceae; genus CAG-303. The sequence goes on from CAMENQ010000152.1 coordinate 3,366, forward strand.
ATTTATTTGTGTGGTTTTGATATACATAATATGTACTGTAATAGACTTAATAAGGCAATATACAGTTGAGAGGATATGGATAAAATTTGTTGACAGATATGGAGAGAATGTCTGGTGTAAAATTAAGCATATGTTTCGCAAGGTATATAAATTTTTTGAAGCTAAATATCATAGTTTTGTGAGTGGCAGAGAATGTTAATGTGTACATAAGGTTATGCGGTTAATATTTGTACAGGAGGAAAAAGCAGCATGAGTGGAAAAAAATTTAATTTCATTGTTATAGGTATAATAGTGGCAGCCCTGATTATTGTTGGGGGGGGTACTTACATAATAGACCCACTATTTCATTATCATGCACCTTTGGGAAGTCTGTCATATCCGATAAACGATGAAAGATACCAGAATGATGGAATAATAAAACATTTTGATTATGATGCAATTATTACCGGCTCAAGCATGACGGAAAATTTTAAGACAAGTGAAAGTGATAGATTGTTTAATGCTGACACTGTAAAGCTATCTTATTCAGGGGCTACATTTAAAGAAATAAACGATAATTTGGAGATAGCATTTGCATACAATGATAATATTAAAACGGTTATCAGAAGCCTTGATGATGTTATGCTTGTACATAGTAAAGATATAATGCCAAATGACGTAAGGGAGAAGAAATTTGATTATCCTACTTATTTGACAGATGATAATATATTTAATGATGTTAAGTACCTGTTTAATAAAGATATATTATTTAAAAGAACAATTCCTGTATTAGAATATACGATTGATGGAAAGGAGACCACAGACTTTGATGAAGCCTATAATTGGAATGGTCAGGCAACATATGGAAAGGAAGCAGTGCTAAAAACTTATAATGTTACAACAGTGGCAGCTTCAGAAAAGATATATGAAGACAGCGATAATACAAGGGTAGTGGAAAACGTTGTACAGAATGTAGCTGAATTGGCAGATAGGCATCCGGAGTGCACATTTTATCTGTTTTTTCCGCCTTATAGTATAAGCAGATGGGATATGTTATATATGGAAGGCTGGATAAATTATATAATAGATGCTGAAAAGACAGCTATAGAGGAAATATTAAAGCATCCTAATATTAAGCTATATTCCTTCAATACAAAGTATGATATAATAACAAATCTTGATAATTATATGGATGATAAGCATTACGGAGAGTGGGTAAATAGTCAGATGCTTGAGTGGATGGCTTCTGATGAAGGTCTGCTTACATATGATAATTACGAGGATTATATTAATGATATAAGAGATTTTTATAATTCATATGATTATAGCAAATTACATGAAGAATAAAAGAATGGAGGATACATAATGCTTTTTAATTCATATATATTTATACTGTTTTTCCTGCCTGTGACATTGATAGTATATTTCCTTATAAATAGGACTAATAAATATGTGTTATCTAATGTATGGCTTATATGTATGTCTCTTTGGTTCTATGCATATTTTAACACAAATTATATAGTGATTATACTTTTGAGCATATCGGGGAATTATATTGTATCAAGAATATTGTATACAGAATATGTAAATACTAATAAATGGATAAAGAAATTAGTTCTTATGGTCGGAATACTAATAAATGTAGGTTCCATATTTTATTTTAAATATTTTGATTTCTTTATTAGTAATGTAAATGCTTTATTTAATCAGACGTTTGAATTAAAAAATATACTGCTTCCGCTTGGTATTAGCTTCTTTACATTTCAGCAGATATCATATCTTGTTGATTCGTATAGAGGCGAGACAAAGGATTACGGATTTGTGGAATATGCATTATTTGTATCCTTTTTCCCGCAGTTGATAGCGGGACCTATAGTTTTGCATAGTGAGGTAATACCACAGTTTAGAAATAAAGAACAGAGAAAGTTTAATCATGATAATATGGCAAAAGGTCTGTATATTTTTGCAGTAGGATTATTTAAAAAGGTTTTGATTGCAGATACATTTGCAAAGGCAGTTGATTGGGGGTTTAGTTCATATATGAACATATCTTCAATGGACTCATTTTTAGTGTCGTTGTGTTATACGTTCCAGCTATATTTTGATTTTAGCGGTTATTGTGATATGGCAATAGGCATAGGAAATATGTTTAATATAAAATTACCAAATAACTTTAATTCTCCATATAAAGCCACATCAATAACTGATTTTTGGTCAAGATGGCATATGTCTTTGACTAGGTTTTTAAGACAATATGTGTATATTCCACTTGGCGGAAATAGGAAAGGTAAGATAAGGACATATATTAATATAATGATAGTATATCTTGTAAGTGGTATATGGCATGGAGCAAATTGGACATTCATTATATGGGGAATCATACATGGTGTAGCTAATTGCTTAAATAGAGTTTTTAAAAACACATGGGCAAAAATTGGTAATATAACACAGTGGTTCATGACATTTATGTTTATTAATTTTACATGGATTATATTTAGAGCAGATAGTATTAGCCAGGCGAAATATATAATAAAGAAAATACTTTCATTTGATTCACTATATGTAAGTTCAGGACTTTATGAATGTTTTAAACTGACTGAATTTACCTTTTTAGAGGAAAAGTTTTCAGTATTCAGTTACCTTCCGAGCAGAATAACAGGTTTTTATATGTGGAGTATGTTGGCAATAGCATTTGTTGTCATTTTGAACTTTAAAAATATGTCAGAGATAAAATTTAAACCTACAGCCGGAAGAGCAATAGCAACAGTTGTATTTATTATGTGGGCAGTTTTGTCATTGTCCGGAATTTCGACATTTTTATATTTTAATTTTTAAAGATATATTTGCATATATTCCTATAGTGTTTTT
>CAMENQ010000153.1 GCA_945928585.1 uncultured Roseburia sp.
ATCCCTGTCAATCTCCATAGAAGGTCTTAAGGATACAACCATCTCCTTATAATCAATAGGGCTTCCAAGTCCATATATACATGATACACTCGATACAATAATAACGTCATTCCTCTCTGAAAGAGATGCTGTCGCAGAATGTCTCAGCTTATCTATCTCATCATTTATGGATGAATCCTTCTCAATATAAGTATCCGTAGAAGGTACATATGCCTCCGGCTGATAGTAATCATAATAGGACACAAAATACTCCACTGCATTTTCCGGAAAAAACTCCTTCATCTCTCCATAAAGCTGTGCCGCAAGTGTTTTATTATGTGCAAGTATAAGAGTCGGCTTCTGCAACTGCTGTATAACATTTGCCATGGTAAATGTTTTTCCTGAGCCTGTAACACCAAGCAGTGTCTCAAACTGGTTTCCCTCCCTGAATCCCTTAACAATCTTTTCTATGGCCTGTGGCTGGTCTCCGGTAGGCTGATATTCTGAATGAAGCTTAAATTCGCTCATAACTTATTCCTCCCTAAATACTGTACCGCTCAATTCAACGTTGCTTAGGTTATTGTATCACATATATAATTAAAAGTACAGTGTGAATTCGAATATTTGTTCTGAATATTTGTTCTTATTAAATAGTCAAAATGTCTTTAAGTGTTGCAGCTCTGCCTTGCAGCGTAAGTGATTATATTATACTCTGCAAACAATTTAGAGGTACTCTTAGCGTAGACAAAATCCACAGAACAGCTTGCATCTATTCTGTGGATTATTTATACATTTATTCACACTGCTTCATTTATCTGCATACACCTGTTTCCCAGTCTTTTATCTATCTTCCTCTTAATCACAATATAACATACCAGATGTACCGATGCCGTAATTGCCCATGTTATTGGATAAGACAAATATATGGTAGTCGGCACATGATAACTGTCTATCTGAAATACCGTTGCAAGCCATATAAGACGCAGACCACAGGCTCCTATCAGAGACACTATCATCGGCATAACTGAATATCCTATGCCCCTTAATGCACCTACCAAAACATCCATTATTCCGCAGAGTGCATAGCTTCCACATACTACAAGCAGTCTTTTTGCCCCTTCTGTTACTACAATGCTGCTTTCGGAATATATACCCAGAAGCTGATGTGAAAAAATCACCGCACTCCAGCCCATAATTACTCCCACTGCAATAACACAAAGCTGTCCTCTTATTAATATTTTATTTATTCTGTCTGTTCTTCCTGCCCCCATATTCTGGCTTGTAAATGACAATGTTGTCTGATATACGGCATTCATTGACATATACACAAAGCCTTCTATATTTGACGCTGCTGAATTCGCTGCCACTACTATATTTCCAAAGCTGTTAATTGATGACTGTATTACTACGTTTGATAAAGAAAATATAGTACCCTGTATTCCTGCAGGAAGTCCTATCTTAATTATTGAACCGAATATCCTTCTGTTTATATGAAGTTCTCGAAGGTTTAAGTGTATAACACCCTTTTCCTTTATCAGACATATTACTATCAACACTGCCGAAATACACTGTGATATAACCGTAGCTAAGGCTACGCCTGCCACATCCATCTTGAAGACAATAACAAATAACAGGTTTAAAGCCACATTAACTACTCCTGCCAATATAAGAAAATAAAGGGGTCTTCTTGTATCACCGACGGCTCTTAATATGGCACTTCCAAAATTATATACCATAGTAGCAGTCATTCCCATGAAATATATGCGAAGATAGATAACTGCCAAATCAAGTACCTCTTTTGGAGCTTTCATCCATATAAGTATCTGTCTTGCACCTATTACACCGGCTATTGTAAGAATAATTCCGCTTAGTACACTTACAAGCATAGCCGTGTGAATTGTTTCCTTAAGCTCATCTGTCTGCTTTGCACCGTAAAACTTGGCAGTAACTACATTTGCACCTACCGAAAGTCCTATAAATAAATTCGTCAGAAGATTTATGACAGCTCCGTTTGATCCTACTGCTGCCAGTGAATTATCGCCTGCAAATCTGCCTACCACTATAGTATCTGCCGCATTAAATAATAGCTGCAGTATGCTTGACATCATAAGAGGCAGTGCAAAGAGAAGCATCTTTTTCAATATAGGTCCATTGCACATATCTATCTCATATTTTTTTCCCTTTTTCCTTATTTCGTCTCCTGTTATTTCTTCCTTTCTCTCACTTTCCATATCCCGCCTCCAAATATCCATTTTACAGGCATATATGCATTATTTTATTCTGCCTGCTCATTAATATATTTTATGGCTGCATCAAGCTGTGTGTCATAACCTTCTTTTAAGTATCCGTTCTCATCATAAGCTTCTTCATCCTGAGGAAGTTCAACCATTTCATCCGGCTGTATACCTATGCCGTGTATGCATACTCCCTTTGGTGTAAAATAAGATGCGATGGTAAATTTCATACCTGTTCCGTCTCCAAGAGGTACCACACTTTGAACTATACCTTTTCCGAATGATGTAGTTCCTATAATTTCTGCCGCATCATAATCCTGTAATGCACCTGCAAATATCTCTGACGCACTTGCACTGTCTCCATTTATAATCACCGCCATCGGAAGTTCTATACATTCTGCATCTGAGGTTTCAGTGTCCCTGTTTCCATACTTATCCTCTGTATATACCAATGTACCCTCCGGCAAAAGCTTGTCAAGCATAGCTACAACAGTATCATATGAGCCTCCCGGATTTGAACGCACATCAAAAACAAGTCCTTTTGCCCCATCTGCCATAAGGCTGTCGACCGCTTCATTAAACTGATTTTCTGTTACCTCATCGAAGCTTGCTATCTGTACATATCCGATATTATCCTCCAGCATTTCATATTCTACTGTCGGAATCTCTATTTTTCTTCTTTCAACCTCAACTGTTTTCTCCTCACCATCATGAATAATGGTAAGATTTACCTTTGTTCCTTCGGCACCTTTTATATATGACACAGCCTCATTTAAATCCATACCTGTAACTTCTATGTCGTCTGCCTTAAGTATTACATCTCCTATGGCAATTCCTGCCTCATATGCAGGTGAATTTTTGTATGGTTGTACAACTGTTACCTGCCCCGTCTGTGCATTTTGCGTGACCACACAGCCAATTCCACAATATTCTCCTGTTGTGCCTTCCATTACTGCCTTATATGCATCTTCATTATAATATACTGCATAATCATCATCCAGCGACTGAAGCAGTGATGAATAAACTCCGTCAATAAATTTATCCATATCCTGCTCATAGTACGAATAGTAATCTATATACTGCTGTATAAAATTAAGCTTTTCTAACTGCTCATCCGTAAAAAAGTTATTTTTCTCGGAATCATCACCAAATAAAGATGACAACGTCCCATCTTCTTTTTCACTTTTCTCCTTGTCACTATCACTATTTATAAACTGATTTGCAAGTATAATGCAGCAAAATGCAAGCAGTGAAAATACTATGCCGACAGCAATTCCCTTAATAAACCCTCCATTATTTTTCTTTTTATCCGGTGAATCAGGCATATAATTTCCATTTGACATATTTCCCCCATACCCATAAGAATACGAATTTTGTCCGTATGTGTATGGATTCTGCTGATTTCCGGTGTTATTTCCATTATTATCCATTTCTTTATCCTCCATATATTTCATATATAAATAATTCTACCACTTATTTATATTTAGTCCAATGAATTTTTTGTGTAAAAAGCGCCGGAAACTTAGCAGCGGTCAACTGTCTGAGAAAATGACTGAATAGCCATTTCCGAGTTTTGACCGACGCTTAGTTCCCGGCAATTTTGTTTTTCTTAATTTCTTACTGTCTCCGAAGCATTGTGAATTATCGTACACTCCTGTCTGCCATACCATAAACCGTAGCTTCCCCTCTCTCCTACTCCTTAATTTGGCGAAACATAATTAAGCGGCTCAACATACGCTCCATTTAATCTCACACTAAGGTGAAGGTGAGGTCCTGTTGACCTTCCGGTGGAACCTACCAGTCCGATAACATCTCCTGTCTGTACCTGCTGCCCCTCTGTTACAAGAATCTTTGACATATGCATATATATTGTATACAATCCGTTTCCATGGTCAATTCCCACCCAGTTACCTGCTGAGGAACTATAATAAGCCCATGCTACCTCTCCTCCGCATGCAGCATGTATCTCTGTTCCTGTCGGTGCCGGTATGTCTATACCTGAGTGGTATGATGTAAGTCCTGTAAATGGGTCTGCTCTGTTTCCAAAGTATGAGCTTATATATGTTTTTCCAGGAAGTGGCCACATCATACTTCCTCCGGTATATGTTACCTGCTGCTGTTGAAGCTGCTCAAGCCTTCTTCTCTCCTCTTCTTCTTTACGCTTTCTTTCTATCTCCTCTAGTTCCTTAATAAGTGCCTCTGCTGCTGCTATATCTTCCTTCTGACGCTTTATGGCTTCTTCTTTGGAAATTATATCACTGTTTGTTGTAGCAAGCTCCTGCTCCTTTGCCTGCACAAGCACATCCGCTGCTGCCCTTTCCTCCTCAGTTTCCTTTAAAAGTTCATTTAACTGGGCAAGCTCATTGTCAAGATTTGCCTTTGCTATGTTAAGAGAATCCTTTGCATCCTTAAGCTTATCTAGCATATTTCTGTCATACTCTGTTATTTCTGTCAGATATTCAGCCCTGTTTAAAAAGTCACTCATATCCTGTGATTCAAAAAACATAGACAGATATGAAACTTCCCCGTTTTCATACATATACTGTATTCTAAGCTTCATTGATGCATACTGCTCGTCTATCTGACGCTGCATATCATCTATCTCTGCCTGCTTTGCCGTTATCTCATTTTGCTTCTCCTGTGCCTGCTGTTCAAGCTCATAAATATGGTTTGTCAGATTTTCCATATAGCCGTCCATTTTTTTTATGTATGCTTCTGCATCTCCCTTAAGAGATTCCAAATCATTAAGAGCTGCTTGCGTATTTTTAAGTTTATTTTCCAGTTCTTCTTTTTCTTTCTTAGCTTCTTCTATATCATTAGTTGCGTATGTGTTTGAACTGACTGAAAATACAAGAGCAACTGCCAGCATCATCGAAATTAACTGCATCAATCTTTTTTTCATTATAACCCTCATTTCTGCATAATTCTTCTGCATATTAATAATTTCTACCAATTGTTCCAAACGCAAATTCCGCGTATATAAAATGTCGTCTTATATTTTATCAGACTTTTAAATGCTTTCTGATAGTCAGTATACTTCCGAATAATCCAATACCTCCTCCTATGATAAGTGCCATAGGTATAAGTACTTTAAATATCTCTCCTGCATCAAGGAATACTGCCACAGACTGCAATGTCTGAAACTGTGCCATAATTTTTCCAATAAGATTATTGTAAAGAGGATACATTATGAGTAATGGTATGGCTGCTCCCAAAAGTCCAATCATAAGTCCCTCTACCATAAACGGAGATCTGATAAACAAATCAGTAGCTCCCATAAGCTTCATTATTCCAATTTCCTCTTTTCTTACGGTTATTCCTATCATAACCGTATTTCCTATAAGGAAAATGCCTACTGCAAGCAATATTACTATAAGCGCCACTGATACATATCCTACAAGCTTTCCAAAATCACTCAATGTAGAAGCAGTATTCGCTGATGCATTTACCTGTCTTATGCCTTCAAGCTGATTAAGGTAGCTTACAAGTGTATCCTGCATTTCTGAATCATTGAGATATATGGTGAAGGAAGCTGAGTCTGCAAGAGGATTATCATCCTTAAAGCCTGCTGCAAGTTCTGCCTTATCTCCAAAATATATAACCTGATATTCCTCCCATGCCTCATCAGCAGACTTATATATAATTTTTGAAACCTCTGCACGCCTGCCTATTTTTTCCTTAAGTTCTTCTATCTTCTCATCAGTTATGTCCTTCTCAAAAAATGTGGTAACACACAGCTTTGATTCTAATGTGTCTATCATATAGTTAAAATTTACCACTACTGCATAAAACATACTTATAAGAAATATACATATGGCAATTGTTGCAACAGATGCCATGGAAAACAATTTATTTCTCTTTATATTCACAAAGCCCTGTTTAATGTTATATAGCAATGTTTTAATCTTCATAGATATAACCGCCTTTTCTTTCATCGCTTACTACCATACCTTTTTGTATGGTTATTACTCTCTTTTGCATGGCATC
>CAMENQ010000154.1 GCA_945928585.1 uncultured Roseburia sp.
TAAATTACAATCATTTGGTGAGAAATGAGAAGGAGGACAAATGAACAAGAGATTATTTAAGAGATTTATCTCGACAGCATTGTCTGCAATGCTGGTTTTTTCATGCTTTACTGTGCCTGCACCGGCTGAGGAAAATACTGCCGTTACGGATACTAAAGCAGGAGTTAATGCAGAGCTTTCGGCTACTGCAAAATCAATGTGTGATTATATTAAGAATAAAATTTCAGGTGATGAGTCAGTTCCTGACCATAATGATTTTAAAAATTACACATTAGTTCTTAAATCAGGCTATTCTGATGAAACTGTAACTAAGAAATTAACAGATTTTGTTAAAACTATGATTAATGATACTGCAAATCCTATTTCTGCAACTTATGAGGATGAATATTCAGGTAACGCATTAACACTTTCAGGTTATTTTCCTTATATTATTGCCTTTTTAAATGAGGCAGGTGAGAATTCTTCTGATTTTAACGGGTATAACTTTAACAGAGTTTTGGAAGAGGCTTACCTTAATGAAAATGTTATTGTCAATCCATGGCTTGAACAATATATTGTAAGTGCTGTTGAATTTAACAGAGAAGCTTTCTTAGAACCTGATAAAATAATATCAAAAGCACAAAAGTCTATCTTAGACAGCTACACGTCTGATGAATACGGTACTGGTATAAATTACTGGGGAGTATCTGCTGACAATAACGGACAATGTTTATCTGTTTTAAAGTCTCTATATAAAAATGACAATGACGTAAAAGAAAAGATTGATGCTACACTATCGTGGACAGCCACCCAATTTTCCGATAATGGTGAAATCATTTATTATGGAAGTCCAAATCCAAGTTCTACAGCTTTAGCACTTAAAGCCTTTTCTGAATTTGGTGATTTTGAAAATGCTGCCAAAGCGTTTAATGGTATGGCTTCTTTTAAGAGCAGTACTATTTCAGGTGTCTATGAAGGATATAATTACTCTACAAATGAGGTAGAAGCTGATTATTTATATGCAACTCCTGATGCCCTTATGGGACTTTTGGCTTACTCTCGTTCTTTAGATGGACATGATACCCTTGAAGTAATTGTTCCTGAAAACGAACCTGTATCAGAGCCTTCCACTGAACCTTCTACTGAGCCTGATACAAAGGCTGAGGAAGAAAGCACAACTTTAAATGAGGAAACTTCAACAAGTGCTCCTGCTACAGTTTCTGCTTCTGATAAGGATAAGGAAGTACCGCCTACAGGCGACACTGCACCTATAGCTGTTACTGTTACTGCTGCTATACTTGCATTGTCCCTTGCAGTATACTTTGGTTTAAATAAGAAAAATGCAAAATAAAAAAAATATATTAGTTTCTATATTATTTTCACTGCTACTTTTACTTCTTTGGGGATGTGGATGCAGTATAGAAACTGTTGAAGAACACAATTCAAAAATAGAAAAGGAAGCCTACGAACGCCAGAGTGCTCTTGAGTATATGTTAAGCAGCAAAGAAGCCTGTGAATCAGCAGATTTAGATGAATCAGAACAGATTCAGGATACGACTGTAGGTTCTACAGTGGAAAGTGATATTTTTATTTCACAGAACAAAGATACAGTCAATGAAACACCGGATTCTGAATACAATAATCAATCCACCGAAAAATCATCTGAGGCCGGTTCAAAACATACTCAATCGGAAACAGGTCAGGTGCAGTCCGGTTCAGGTGAGGCGCCGGCAGGACAATCCCCGACTGAAATAACACAGGTTCAGTCTGCTTCAAATCAATCACAGACTGATAAAACAACGGCTCAAAATCCTACTAAGGAGTCACAGTCTGGCATATCACAAACTCAGACAGCAAAACCGGCCGGTGATTCGTCATCCCAGGGAGAGACTGTCACTGAACAGGTTCAGACTACTGCACCATACATTTTGGTACACATTACCATAACCTGCAGTAAAGTAATTGACAATCCTGACCTTTCAACTGATGCCACCCTGCCTGATGATGGTATAATACTTGACACCTACGTGGCCGTTCGTGACGGAGACAGTGTTTTTGATGCACTTAAGGCTGCGGCAGATGACAATAACATTTCATTAAGCTATACAGGCAGCAGTGGCAGCTTATACGTAAGAGGTATCGGCGAGCTTAACGAGAAACAATGCGGCAGATTCAGCGGCTGGAAATACAGTGTAAATAATGTATACCCTAATGTGGGCTGTGGCGGGTATTCATTATCAGACGGAGACAGCATTTTGTTTGGATATGTTGGTAATTATAATGATACTTACTAAAGCGCCGCACGGCAGCGGCGCTTACAAATTCGCATTCGCGAATTTTTGGTGATATCAATTTTTGATTGTTGCTTCGGTGATTTCCCATTAGTTGTAAGCGCCGCAAGGCAGCGGTGCTTACAAATTCGCATTCGCGAATTTTTAGTTAAATGAATTTTAGGTTATTGCTTTGGTGATTTCCTATTGGTTTTTAGCGCCGCAAGGCATAAAAGGAGGGTACAGACTATGAATAAACATAAAAATTATTTTTCGGATTTTCATCCTGTTACTCTCCTTTTATATTTTTTACTGCTTATGATTATTATATTTTTATGTGATTATGGGGCTGTTTTAGTATATGCCTTTATATCCTTTAGTATCTGTGTTATTTATTCAGAGGGTATAAAGGCATATATTAAAGCTCTCATATATTATATTATACTTACTGTAGTAATGGGCTGTTTTAACTGTATTTTTAATCATTCCGGTGAAAATGTCTTTTTGTATGTGAACGATACACCACTTACCCTTGAATCACTTTTTTACGGCATATATACCGGAATAATGATTTCCTGTCTTCTTATGTGGTTCAGGCTTTTCAACCGTTCAGTAGATAACGGTAAAATTAATTATGTTATCGGCAGGCGTTTTCCTGTTATCGGTCTTATCATATCCATGTGTTTCAGTTTTACGAAACGCTTTAAGAGAAAGCTTGACAATATGCAGCAGTCATTATATACCTTCGGCTTTAAAAAGCTCAGTATCAAAAATGCTTCCGTTACTCTTAATGCCCTTATGAACGTTATGCTTAAGGATTCTGTTCTTACTGCTGATTCCATGACTGCCAGAGGCTATGGTTCTAAGCACCGGCGGCTTTATGACAGATATTCTTTCAGTATCAGGGATATAATTTTTATATTTATATCCGCTTTGCTTTTTATCTGCGCTGTCTTTTTCAGCCAAATTATTATACCGTTAATCCTTGCACCTTTATTTTACAACCTTTATGAGGAGATATTATGGAAATATTATCAATCGAAAATTTAAGCTTTTCATATGGCAATTCAGAAAATCCGTCAAATATACTGCACAATATAAATCTCAAGGTATATGACGGAGAGCTTATACTTTTATGCGGTCCGTCAGGATGCGGCAAGACATCCCTTTTAAGAATAATAAAGTCCTCCTTAATGCCGGATGGAAATATGGAAGGCTGTGTCCGCACACCGGTTCCCGATGAAAAGATAGGATATGTATTTCAGCAGCCTGACAGCCAGCTTGTAATGGAAAAGGTTTTTGATGAGCTTATTTTTGGCTGTGAAAATCTTGGACTTTCAACGCAGGAAATAAACCAGCGTCTAAGCGAAATTACTGCCTTTTTTGGCATAGAAGACTTAACGGACAGAGAATGTGCCACTCTTTCAGGTGGTCAGAAGCAGCTTATTAATCTTGCCTCTGTTATGATGATGGAGCCTGATATTATTATTTTTGATGAACCTCTATCCCAGCTTGACCCTATTGCATCCACGGCATTTATAAATATGGTTAAGCGTCTTCATGATGAGCTTGGTATTACCATAATTATATGCGAGCATAATCTTGCCGATATTTTACCTGTTGCATCAAAGATCTGGTTTATGAATAATGGAAATGTAGTGGAATTTTCCTCAGCGGACAGCTACATTAGCTATATTTTAAATGATGCAAAGGAGTATATTTGCTGTCTCCCACCTCTTATAAGAGCTAAGGCTGCATATGACAATTTCTTAATTAAAAGCCGGCAGAATACCGGACCTGCAAATATTCACACCGATGCTACAGGCTTTGAAAACACACATACTGCCGGGATTTATCCATATTCTGTGTCAGAATTTAAAAAGCTTGGTATTCCTTCTGACTTTTTGGATGATTATATAAAAAAACAAAGTCAGAACACAGAAGTATGTGAAACGTCACAGCCAGTCTGCGGAAAAAACATTTATTTTAAATATCATAAAAATGATAATGATGTCCTTAAGGGACTTAACATAAATATTCCTTCCAATTCCCTTTATGCCATAATAGGCGGAAACGGTTCAGGAAAAAGTACACTTTTATCCCTTATGACAGGCTACAGAAAGCCTTACAGAGGCGAATTTAAGGGTGAATTTAAAGACATATTAAAAGAAGGAAGTCAAAATAATATAGCCTACCTGCCACAAAATCCATTATGTCTTTTCAGGGAGGAGAGAATTTATGACGATTATATGGAAGCAATAAAAAGATTAAATGTTTCTCAGGAAGACTGCAGGAAGTTTTCTTCATTATTTAAAACAAACCCATTGTTTATGCCTGTGGAAAAATTATTGCAGCAAAATGCATCTATGCTTAGCGGCGGTGAACTTCAGGCTGCCGCAATACTTCTTTTACACCTTTCAGACTGCCCTGTGCTTTTACTTGATGAACCTGCAAAGGGTATGGATTATGTATATAAAAAGCACTTTTCCGCTTATCTTAAAGAACTTTTAAGTGAAGGAAAAACGATTATAATGATTTCCCATGACCTTGAATTTGTCAGTGAAAACGCCACCCACTGCGGTGTAATGTTTGACGGAAAAATCATATCTGATGGAGACTGCCATCAGATATTAAAAAATAACAGATTTTATACTACAGCGCTTTTCAGAAGCTTAAGAAAGGATTTCAGATAATGGAGCATATGCTGACCATATTTACAATTATAAACCTTATAATTAATTTAGGTGTTTTTGCCATATTTGAACTAAAAAAGCCTTCCGTAAGGGATTTTCTTCCCCTGGTGGTTGTATGTGCTGCCGCATCCCTTGGAAGGGTTATTTTCAGCTTTATACCACAGGTTCAGCCTGTAACCGCACTTGTCATCATAATCGGCTCTGCATACGGAAGCCTGTATGGATACGTTACCGGCTCTCTGTGTGCCCTTATTTCCAATATGATGCTTGGACAGGGGCCATGGACTCTTTTTCAGATGACTGCCTGGGGTACTGTAGGTTTTTTTGCAGGCTTACTTGGACATTTATTCAAAACAAAGGCATATATTTCTGAAAAGACTGTTACCTCAGATGATTTTTTCACGCCTGATAAATACACAAAAAAAAGAAAAGGCTTCATAGAACTTGCAGCCTTTTCCCTGTATGGCTTTTTAAGTGCCTTTTTATTCAGCATTATAACTGACACACTTACCATATCATATCTTGGCGAAGCCCTTACCTTTTCTTCCGCCATAGCTGTATTTATAACAGGTATAGCCTTCAACGCGGGACACGCCATATTTAATGTAGTGCTTATTTTTCTTTTATATCACCCTGTAAAAGGAAGCTTACTAAGGTGCAAAAATAAGTGACAGCCTTAACTTTTATGTCTTAACTTTTATGTCTTAACTTTTGTGTCTTAACTTTTTAGACATTTTTTTCATTAGCTCCGGGGCTTTATTTATTCTTCATCTTCATCTGCATCTACAAGCTCATCATACTCCTGTGCATCAAGCCACTCATCAAAGGCATCTGCCACAATCTCATATTCTTCATCAGTTTCAATGTTTGAAAGGTCCGGATTTCCTTCTGCATCCTCTGCAAATCTGTAAAGGAATACTTCTCCCTCCTCTGCTTCCTCTCCCTCTGTAGGAAGAAGTGCAATATAATCCCTTCCATCTGCCTCAAATATGGTAACTACAACGCACTCTACCTCCGAGCCATCGTCAAGTGACAATGTTACATACATTTCATCATCATTTTCGTTTATGTTTTTGTTATCTGCCATTTTACTGCTCTCCTTATATTTTTTTCACATATAAGAATATCAGATAGTTAACTATTTTGCAACATTTAATGATATTACATTTTTTACTCTTGTTTTCACATAATCAAGACTTATGTTTTGATATTTTCCGTCTGTT
>CAMENQ010000155.1 GCA_945928585.1 uncultured Roseburia sp.
GCTTTTTTGTTTATGTATAAGGTAAGCTTTTCTTCATTTTCCTGTTCCCTTACGTTAAATAATGAATTAACCAGCATTTCTATATCATATTTGTATTTTTCTTCATCACTGTTAAATAATATTTTCACTTTGATACCACTTTTAACTTTCTTGCTGTTTTTTCAATACACGGCTTATATTGTCTGTCAATACAGCCCTTTCTCATCCCCAATAGTTGTATCCTCATTATGCCCCGGATATACTTTAAGATTTTCGTCAAGTATAAGAAGCTTATTTTTTATGGAACTCATAATCTGACTGCAGCTTCCCGTAGGGAAGTCATATCTTCCATGGCTGCCTGCAAAAAGTGTATCGCCGCTTATAAGTACCTGCTCATCATCCTTTGAAACAAGATAGCACACACTTCCTATGGTATGCCCCGGTGTTCCTATTACCTTAATGTCGAAGCCTGCCAATTTTATAGTTTCACCATCTTTTACATAAATATCTGCCTTTTCAGTAAATGGCCTGTCAAAATATGCAGAAAGATTTTTTTCGCTGCTTTCAAGGATTTCTTTTTCCTTATCACAGGCATAAACATCTGTATTATATATTTTTTTTACTTCACTTAATGCACCTATATGGTCGAAATGTCCATGTGTCAGCAGTATTCCCCTTATATCTGCATTAAGATCCTTTACCTTTATTTTAATTATTTCACTTTCAGCGGCAGGATCCACAAGAAAGCCTTTGCCGTCTTCACCATATACTAAATATGTGTTTGTGGCCATACCGCCAAGTGTCATTTTACAAATATTTATTTTGCCTTTTTTTACTATTGATATCATATTTTTTAACCTGCCGTTCTTACAATATCTATTATACTTTCAATCTGTCTGATTTTCTCTACAAGCCTGCCCAATTCATCCTTTCCTCCTATAAGGAATGACAATGATATGGTTGCTATACCCTGCTTGCTGGTACGGCTGTTTATACTTCTTACGTCTATGTTTCTTTCGGTAAATATACGTGAAATATCTGCAAGCAGACCTGTTCTGTTGTTTGCATATATTTTGATTTCTGCAACATACTTCTGGTCTGAAACCTGCTGTTCAAAATTACCATCCCACTCTGCCTCTATAATTCTTGCTCTTTCAATTTCAGGAAGGTTCATTATGTTCACACAATCGGTTCTGTGGATAGTTATACCTCGTCCTCTTGTAACAAAGCCTACTATCTCGTCGCCGGGTACAGGATTACAGCATTTTGAATATCTTACGGATACATCATGGGTTCCTCTTACCATAATGGCTCCCTTTGGCTTGATAACATACTTATTGTCCTTATTTGATGATATCTCCTCAAGGATTTCCTCATCCGTAACAATCTTCTTATTTTTCTTTTCGTATTCTTCCAAAAGCTTATTTATAATCTGGCCTTCTTTAAGTCCGCCATGACCTATGGCTGCCATAAGTGAATCCCAGTCCTTACAGCTGTATTTTCTAAGGAGTTTGCTTACAACATCAGGCTTTGATATGTCAGATAATACAATGCCCTTCGACTTACAGTATTTATCCACAAGAGCTTTTCCCTTTACTATATTGTCCTCCTTAAGTTCTGCCTTAAACCACTGGTTAATCTTATTTTTAGCCTGTGTACTCTTACATATGTTAAGCCAGTCTCTGCTTGGTCCCTTGCAGTTTTGTGATGTTATAATCTCAATTCTGTCACCGTTTTTAATGACATAATCTATAGTTACCATCTTACCGTTTACTCTGGCACCTACCATTTTGTTGCCTACTGCACTGTGTATGCTGTATGCAAAATCTATAGGTGTAGAGCCGTTTGGAAGATTTTTTACATCTCCTGACGGTGTGAAGCAGTATACATCCTCTGCAAAAAGATTTAAGTCGCTCTTTAAAACACTCATAAACTCCTTGTTGTCAGACATTTCCTTCTGCCACTCAAGTATTTCACGAAGCCAGCTAAGCTTCTGCTCCTCATTGGCAGCACTCGCTTCTCCCTTTATGCCTTCCTTGTATTTCCAATGGGCAGCAATACCATATTCTGCCGTTCTGTGCATATCCTTTGTTCTTATCTGTATTTCAAAAGGCTGTCCTGACGGACCGATAAGTGTGGTGTGAAGTGACTGGTACATATTTGCCTTTGGCATGGAAATATAATCCTTAAACCTGCCCTGTATAGGCTTATATTTATCATGTATAATTCCAAGTGCAGTATAGCAGTCCTTTACACTGTCCACTATAATACGGACAGCAAACAAATCTAATATCTGGTCAAAGGTTTTATTCTGATTTACCATTTTTTTGTATATGCTGAAAATATGCTTCATTCTTCCATAGACAATGGCATCTATTTCAGCCTCCTTCATAAAGCCCTCTACCTCTTTTACAAGTTCTTTTATAAGTTCCTCTCCTGAGCTTAATTTTACATTTCTCTGAAGTGCAATCTCATTAAACTTTTCAGGCTCCAAATACATAAGTGACAAATCATCAAGCTCTATCTTTATTTTTGAAATACCAAGTCTGTCAGCTATAGGAGCATATATATCCATAGTCTCCCTTGCCTTTTCCTTCTGCTTAACAGGAGTCTGATACTCAAGTGTACGCATATTGTGAAGACGGTCGGCAAGCTTTATAAGAATAACTCTTATATCTTTCGCCATAGCAAGAAACATTTTTCTTAAGTTTTCTGCCTGTATTTCCACTTTATCCTTAGAATACGACAACTGTGTCAGCTTTGTAACACCATCTACCAAAAGTGCTACCTCTGCCCCAAACTCTTTTTCTATATCATCCAGAGTCATAACAGTATCCTCAACTACGTCATGAAGAATACCTGCCACGATAGTCTCCTTATCAAGTTCCATATCTGCAAGTATAATGGCCACTGATACAGGATGGATAATATAAGGCTCACCTGAACGGCGCCTCTGGTCCTTATGGGCTTCAAAGGCTATCTTGTATGCTTTTTCAACCTGTGATACATCTGTGGACGGATGATATTTGCGTATAGTCTCTATTAATTTTTCATAAAGCTTTGCAGGGTCCTCATAGTCTTTAGGGTCCTTAACTGCATTTTCAATTTTACCTGTAATACTACTGTCACTGACAATAACTTTTTCCTCTGCCATGATTTATCACCTCATGATTTCTTTAAAAGTATTTACGTTAAAATATTGTTCTGCGTTTTACTTACCCTCGTAGCAGATAACTGATTCCACCTTTATGTCCTTAAGCTTTTCTCTGCCTTTAAGTCCTGCAAGTTCCATAAGAAATACAGTGCCGACAACTTCTCCTCCAAGCTCTTTTATAAGCTTAATTATGGCTTCTATAGTGCCTCCTGTAGCCATAAGGTCATCTACAATAACTATCTTCTGTCCCGGTTTTATGGCATCCTTGTGAATTTCCAATACAGCGCTTCCATATTCCAACTCGTACTCTACGCTGACTGTCTCACAAGGGAGCTTTCCTTTTTTTCTTACGGGAACAAAAGGCTTATGAAGATTATATGCAATAGGTACTCCAAATATAAAACCTCTTGATTCAGGGCCGACTACCACATCGAAATCCCAGTCTTTTATTTTTTCTTCCATGGATGATATTGCTAAATGAAGTCCGTCTGCATCCTGCAGTACGCTTGTCACATCTCTGAATATAATGCCTTCCTCCGGAAAATCAGGAATACTTCTTACATAATCTTCGATTTTTTTCATATGCTCAACGACCTTTCTTTTACTTTCTTTTACTCTCTATTAAAGAAGTAAAAGTGCTTTCAGCGGGGGTATACGCTTTAGCACCTTTATTTTAATATATTGAATTATAGCAAATCAAGATGATATTTTCAATAATTTTCACGTATTTTATTAGAATTTTCTGATATGTAAATTTTTTGTAAAGATGACGCTCTGCAGAAGGGAGTCAGACTGATTTGGAACAGGAGCAGGGCGAGCAGGCAGGTATATTTTGTTTTCGGAAGCTTCAAAGGAAGTAAGAAATTTTATTAATCTGAGGCCGGCATCCTCTAAGCGACGACCGTAACTCGAAAACGTCTTGAATTCTCAAGACATTTTCTCAGACAAACGGTCTCTGCTAAGAGGATGCCGGCATCAGATTAATAAATTTCTAACTTCCTTTTCAATGCTTCCGAATACAAAATATACCTGCCTGCTCGCCCTGCTCCTGTTCCATATCCGCCTGACTCCCTTCTGCAGAGCTGGTTTTTGCTAAAATACGTACACGTGAAGAAATGCTACTGTAATTATGTTTAAAATCAGCAACAGTGGAACGAGGAGGGTGAATTTTTTGTGTTTTGTTTTGTGTCTCAGGGTGTACATGGCAATAAGGGCTCCGAAGGAGCCCATTATGAGTGGTAAAAGTAATAAAGTGGATTCTTTTACTCTCCATTTGTGTTTTTTTGCCTGGTGTTTGTCGTAGGCGTATAGAGTGTATGTTACTATGTTTATTATTATGATGTATATTATGAAACAGGTTTCTATGATGTTTTTTCCTAGCATTTTGCGTATATTTCCTCAATGTATTCTTTTGCATACAGTACGTTGTCAGGAGTGGTTTCTTCTAACAGCATATGTATGTATGGCTTTTTCTTTTTCAACTTTGTGCACAGGAGCTGGTAGTTTAACAGGCCGTCACCTGCTATGACGGATTTTATGGTTTTGTCTTTTTCTACTATAAAATCTTTTGCGTGTATGCAGGCTATGTTTTCTCCTAAAAGGTCGAAGGCTTCGTTTATCAGTTCATCCTGGTTTTGGTAATTGTCGTATGTTATAAGGTTTACGGGATCAAGGATTATCTGGAGATTTGGGGAGTTTACTTCATCTAATACTTTTTTTGCCCTTTTTATGTCGTATACTATATGACCTGCAACCGGCTCCATTCCTATAATGACGCCCATATTTTCTGCGTAGGACACTATCTGCTTCATATTTTCTATGAGTTTTTCAAGTGCTTCCTCTCCTGTTACGTCAAGGTTGCTGCTCCATGTTTCTGTTCCTACCATGCCGCAGCCTAAAGTTTTGGCGAAACGGATATGTGATTTGTATATTCCGGCAATTTTTTTAAATTCTTCACTATCGCCGTTTCCAAGCTCGTTATAGCAGCCGAGTACTGCTATATCTACATTATTTTTTTCAAATACTTTCCTTAAATACATCGCCAGTCCCGGTGTCATGGCTCCGGTGTCTGTGTTGAATGCTGTTATTGCCTTCGAAAGGGCAAGCTGTGTACAGGCAAGTCCTTTCTTTGCCATATTTTCTGCCATTTTTTCTATGGGTGCATGCTCCATATCGTGAGCTCTTATTCCTATCTGCAGCATTTTATTTTCCTCCTTTTTTTATAGTGCTAAAAAAGGTCTTTTCGGTTAATACAGCTTACGCATTATGACAATACCACTTTATCTTAAGACCTTCTGACACATATTTATATCTGAATCTGCTTTACTACTATCTGCACACTTGTTTTTCCATTGTAAGTATTTATCTGCGGATAATAAGTAACTGCCATTCTTATTTCATTTTCTCTGCCTGTTTTTGCCAGTCTTAGCTGTTCCTCCCCGTATTTTTCCATTATGTCTGTCTGTAACTGCTCTATATCCCCAAAATATAATGCCTGTATGGGAAATTTATCTGCTCCCTTTAATGTCATTTTGAGAACGTTTCTGTTTCTGCCCATTATATTAAAGCTTAAAAGCTCCACAGGCTTTTCTGCAAACAATGGCTTTTCATTTGCTTTTCCAAAGGGTTCAAGTACTGAAAGTTCCTCTATAAAGCTTTCCGTAATATATGAAAAAGGCATTTTTACATCTATCCATATTTTTTCAGTGAGAATGTCCTGTGTCATGGTTTCGTTTTCATTGACCGTTTTTTCAAAGGCTTCTATGTTTTCCTTTGGAAGTGACAGTCCTGCCGCCATCTCATGTCCTCCAAATTTTGTAAAAAGACTTTTACATTTTGAAAGCTCCTTAAACATATCATATCCTTCTATGGAACGTCCGGAGCCTTTGGCTGTGCCTACCTCATCTGAATCTGTCAATATAACTACAGGCTTGTAAAACTGCTCCCTCACTCTGCCTGCCACTATTCCTGCTATGCTTTCGTGGACTCCCGGCACATACAGTATAAGAACATTTT
>CAMENQ010000156.1 GCA_945928585.1 uncultured Roseburia sp.
GCATATGTGTCCTTAGAGATGAGAGCGATTATGACAGCTATTTTGAAGACACCATGAGAGCAGGTCATTATGAAAACAGAAAAGAGTCTGTAGACATAATGATTCGCCAGTCAAGAGAAATTATAAACGATTTAATAGGATATGGCGTAGAATTTGAGAAGAATAACGGTGAATATGCATATACAAGAGAGGGCGCACATTCACATCCACGTATAATGTATCATGAGGATATTACCGGAAAAGAAATAACAAGTAAGCTTTTAGCAAGGGTAAGGGAGCTTCCAAATGTTACAATAATGGAATATACTACTATGACAGACATAATAGTAGAAAATAATATATGTGTAGGAATAGAGGCAGTTACGAAGGAAGAAAATGAAGACGGAACCACAGAAGATATAGCCATAAAAATATATGCAAAAGATGTAATTATGGCTACAGGCGGTATCGGAGGAATGTACAAGCACTCTACAAATTTCCCTCATCTTACGGGAGATGCCCTTAACATAGCGGAAAAACATGGCATAGAGCTTGAGAATACAGATTATGTGCAGATACATCCTACTACATTATTTTCAAGAAAGCCGGGCAGAAGATTTCTTATATCAGAGTCTGTCAGGGGTGAGGGAGCAGTTCTTTACAGCAAAAATCATCAGAGATTTGTCAATGAGCTTCTTCCAAGAGATGTGGTAACAGAGGCTATACATAAGCAGATGGAGGAGGATGGTACTGAATATGTCTGGCTTTCTATGGAAAATATACCAAAGGATATCATACTAAATCATTTTCCAAATATATATAAGCATTGTCTTGAGGAGGGCTTTGATGTAACAAAGGAGCCTATACCTGTAGTTCCTGCACAGCATTATTTTATGGGAGGAGTCAAGGTGGATTCAGACAGTATGACTACTATGGAACATTTATATGCAGTAGGTGAGACAAGCTGCAACGGTGTACATGGAGCAAACAGGCTTGCAAGCAATTCACTTCTTGAAAGTCTTGTATTTGCAAAAAGGGCAGCGAGAAAAATACAGGGATTAAAGAATGAGCCTGCAAGAGTAAAGGATTAAAGGAAAAAGAAGTTTAAATCTTCTGTAAACTATATAAATTGAGTTCTGCTGAGTTCCCCGAGCGAGGCAGAGCATGCGGTGCTTGCAGCGTGCTACGGGTCTTTGCGTAAGTCAGTAAACTTAACAAATTACAGACGGCAGGGAAAGAATGAAGAGTTTTATTATACAAAGAAATGCAGCACTTTTATAATGTAAATAATAAAGAAAGATGAGGAAAATATATGAATATAAATGACATAACTACAAAATTACACGTTGATGAGCTTATAATGATGGCATTAAAGGAGGATATATCAGGAGAGGATGTATCTACAAATTCTGTTATGCCGGAGGCAGTAAAAGGAACTGTAGATCTTATCTGCAAGCAGGATGGTATTATAGCCGGACTTGGTGTATTTAAGAGAGTATTTGAACTTTTAGATGAAAATGTACAGGTTGAGTTTAACTGTAAGGATGGAGACAGAGTAACAAAAGGACAGCTTATGGCAGTGGTAAAGGGTGATATAAGAGCACTTCTTTCAGGCGAGAGAGTTGCACTTAATTATTTACAGAGAATGAGCGGAATAGCTACATATACAAATGAAGTTGCATCACTTTTAAAGGGCAGCAGAACAAAGCTTCTTGACACAAGAAAAACAACGCCAAACAACAGAATATTTGAAAAGTATGCAGTTACTGTAGGCGGAGGATACAATCACAGATATAATCTTTCAGACGGAGTACTCCTTAAGGATAACCATATAGGAGCAGCAGGAAGTGTAACAAAGGCTGTGAAAATGGCAAAGGAATACGCTCCATTTGTAAGAAAAATTGAGGTGGAGGTAGAAAATCTTGATATGGTAAAAGAGGCAGTAGAAGCAGGTGCAGACATTATAATGCTTGACAATATGACTACTGAGGAAATGAAGGAAGCCATAAAAATCATAGATGGCAGAGCAGAGACAGAATGTTCAGGAAATGTGACAAAGGAAAATATAGAGAGAATAATAAATCTTGGAGTTGATTATGTTTCAAGCGGAGCACTTACCCATTCGGCACCTATTATGGATATTTCACTGAAAAATCTTCATGCATGTGAATAATGATGCATTCAGAACTGAAATTGAAGATTTGCAGTAAGACAAGACAAAAATATAATTCGTAAAAAGAAATATTCAAAAAGAGGTGACAACATGTCAGGCGAAGAACGCAGGGAACATATAAAAACAGAACTTGAGCAAAGCGAAAAAGCCATATCAGCCACAACACTTGCAGACCATTATACAGTCAGCCGTCAGGTGATAGTGCAGGATATTGCCATACTAAGGGCTGCAGGCTGTGATATAATATCAACACACAGAGGATATGTGTTAAGCAAGGTACTGCCTGAAAAAGAAATGTGTCAGAGGATATATAAGGTAAAGCATACAGATGAGGAAACACTTGATGAACTATACAGTATCGTAGATTTAGGCGGCAGGGTAAAGGATGTATTTATAAACCATAAGGTATATGGGCAGGTTCGTGGAGAACTTAATATAAATTCACGAAAAAATGCAGATGACCTTATTTACAAAATAAAAAGCGGTAAATCAAGCCATTTGAAAAACATAACATCAGGCTACCACTACCATACCGTATTGGCCGACAACGAGGAAATACTGGATGATATAGGTAAGATGCTTAAGAAGAAAAAATATCTTATAGAGACAAAAAATAAATTTATTTAAATACAATCTCCCAAAAAAAGCGCAAGACGGGACTTGAAAGAAGAAAAGGAATAAACAACAAAAAAGCCGACGATAATCCGTCGGCTAAAAATAAAAAGAAGCGCGAGACGGGACTCGAACCCGCGACCCCGACCTTGGCAAGGTCGTGCTCCACCAACTGAGCCACTCGCGCATATGCCTTTCAGAAACATTCCTGTTTGCTGAGCACTTTGGTAGTATACATTAATCGAAAACATTTGTCAACAATTTTTTGAAAAAAAAATAAAAAAATTTCATTTCACTTTTTTTAGTGACACAAAACCACTAATGATGTATAATAAAAACATCTATGCAGACAGTAAAAACAGGAGGGATACAGACAAATGAAAGATACCAAAATAGTAGTAAAGGGTATAATAAGACGTGGAGATGAATACCTGTTAGTTAAAAAATGGTATGATGACCGTATAGATGAGCCATATCAGTGGGAATTTATTGACGGATATGCAGAAATAGGAGACAGTCCTGATGATGCGGTTAATCAGATAGTGTCAGACAAGACATACCTTTTAGTACAAAATAAAAGAATCTTATATACATGGTCATATCAGGTAGGAGATACAGGTTATGTAGGACTTGCATATCTGTGTGAGGTGGATTCTGATATAGTTATATTATCAGAAGAACTTCAGGAGTATAGATGGGTTAAGCTTGGAGAATTTCCTGATTATATAACAAATCACGCTATTTTAAGGGATGTTCAGCGTGTACTTGGAACTGAATAAAAAAGAAAGGCAGACATTACAGTGAAAACAATTATAAAAGGCGGCAGAGTAATAAATCCTGCCACAAACACAGACGAAGTAAGAGACATTATTATAGAAAATGGTATTATTATAAAAAATCAAAAAAATATAGCTGACCTTACTGATATTGATAAGGTAATAAATGCAGAGGGCTGTTATGTTATGCCCGGACTTATAGATATGCACGTTCATTTGAGAGAACCGGGCTTTGAACATAAGGAAACCATCGAGACAGGAACAAAGGCAGCGGCCAAAGGCGGCTATACCAGTGTATGCCCGATGCCTAACACTAAGCCTGCAACTGACTGCAGCGAAACTGTATCATGGGTGGTCAATAAAGCAAGAGAAGTATCACCTATAAATGTACTGCCTGTAGGTGCAGTGACCATAGGACAGGCAGGAAAGGAAAATACAGATATAGAAGCCATGGTGGAGGCCGGTATATATGCCATAAGTGAGGATGGCAAATCCGTTATGAACTCAGGCATATACAGAAAAGCCATGAAAGAGGCAGCGCACTTAAACATACCTGTTCTGGCGCATTGCGAGGACATAAATATGGTAGAGGGCGGAGCCTTAAATGCAGGAAAAAAAGCTGAGGAGCTTGGAGTAAAAGGCATAACAAATGCAGTGGAAGACATAATAGCTGCAAGAGACATTATGCTGGCAAAGGAGACAGGAGCCACCCTTCATCTGTGCCACTGTTCTACCGTAGACAGTGTGGAGATGGTGAAACAGGCAAAGGCGGACGGAATAAAGGTAACGGCAGAAGTATGTCCTCATCACTTTACACTTTGTGAGGAGGATATAGACTGCGATGATGCAAATTATAAAATGAACCCTCCGGTGAGAGGAAGGGCAGACCTTGAAGCGTTGAGACAGGGCTTACATGATGATGTATTTGATGTTATAGCAACAGACCATGCACCTCATCATGCAGATGAAAAAGCAGTGGGCATAGCTAAGGCACCTTTTGGCATAGTAGGCAGTGAGACGGCTGTAGCACTTACCATTACAGAGCTTGTGGATAAGGGAGTGATTACACCTATGCAGATGGCCGCCAAGATGAGTTATAATCCTGCGAAAATTCTCGGCATTGATAAGGGAGACATTTCGGAAGGAAAGGTGGCAGACATAACCATTATAAATCCATCAGAGGAATATGTCATAGATGTAAATAACTTTGCCTCAAAAGGAAAGAATACACCATTTAACGGCAGAAAGGTAAAAGGTAAGGTAAAGTATACTATTGTGGCAGGAGATGTGGTTTATTCTGACAGATAACAGGTATACGATGGAGAACAAAAATAAAATTTTAATGATAAAAAAATAAATAATAATATAATGCGAAAACTAATCGCAGGAAAGAGGAAGCTATGATAAACAAATTAGTAGAAAAAATCAAGAAACTTAATGCACCTATAGTAGTAGGACTTGACCCTATGTTAAGCTATGTGCCGGAACACATACAGAAAAAGGCATTTGAGGAGTTCGGAGAGACACTTGAGGGTGCAGGTGAAGCTATATGGCAGTTTAACAAAGCTATAGTAGATGCCACATATGACCTTATTCCAGCGGTTAAACCACAGATAGCCATGTATGAGCAGTTTGGCATAGAAGGCTTAAAGGCGTTTAAAAAGACAGTAGATTACTGTAAATCTAAGGACTTAGTAGTTATAGGAGATATAAAAAGAGGCGACATAGGCTCAACATCCGGTGCATATGCTGCAGGCCATGTAGGAAGAGTACAGGTAGGTTCTAAGACATATGTTCCTTTTGACGAGGATTTTGTGACGGTGAATCCATACCTTGGAACAGACGGAGTAAAGCCTTTTATAGATGTATGTAAGGAAGAAAATAAAGGTATATTTGTACTTGTAAAAACCTCAAACAAATCAAGCGGGGAATTTCAGGACAGACTTATAGATGGAAAGCCGCTTTATGAAATCGTTGGCGAACATGTAGCAAAGTGGGGCGAGGAGCATATGGGTGACAGCTACAGTTATGTGGGAGCCGTAGTTGGAGCTACTTATCCTGAGATGGGTAAGGTGCTTAGAAAGATTATGCCAAAGACATATATTCTTGTGCCGGGATATGGTGCTCAGGGAGGAAAGGCATCAGACCTTAAGCCATACTTTAATGAAGATGGACTTGGAGCCATTGTAAATTCATCAAGAGGTATTATAGCTGCCTATAAGCAGGAAAAATATGCAAAATTCGGAGCAGAAGGCTTTGCTGAAGCGTCAAGACAGGCAGTCATAGATATGATAGAGGATATTACCTCAAATGTATATTAATAAAGAACAGTATATATGACAGGGGATATTATCTCAAATGTGTATTGATAAAGAACAGTATATATGACAGGGGATATTATCTCAAATGTGTTTTAATAAAGAACTGTATATATAATAATAGAGGATATTACTTCTAATGTGATTTAATAAAGATATTATACGAGAGGAAATCATATGAAACATAAAGAAAACGTAAAAGTTATATCTCAGGAAAGATTAGCTGACGGAGTATACAGTATGTGGCTTCAGACTGCAGAC
Organism: uncultured Roseburia sp.; assembly: GCA_945928585.1. Taxonomy (GTDB): domain Bacteria; phylum Bacillota; class Clostridia; order Lachnospirales; family Lachnospiraceae; genus CAG-303. The sequence continues at coordinate 6,120 of CAMENQ010000156.1, forward strand.
ATAGCAA
>CAMENQ010000157.1 GCA_945928585.1 uncultured Roseburia sp.
TGAGATAAAAAATCGAAAAAAATACTAGACATTAATGTTAATAAAGATTAAAATATAAGTAATGAATATGTGATGGGAGAATTATATATGTTAAAATTAGCACCTTCAATTTTAAACGCAGACTATGCGAGGCTTGGCGACGAAATAAAGACTGTTGATGAGTGTGGAGCAGATTATATACATTTGGATGTAATGGATGGTATGTTTGTTCCTGCTATGTCTATAGGTATGCCGGTTATAAAAAGCCTTAGAAAATGTACGGACAAGATATTCGACGTACATCTTATGATACAGGATCCAAACAGATACCTGCAGGATTTCAAGGATGCAGGAGCAGATATTATATCTGTACATGCAGAGGCTTGTACACAGCTTGATATTACCGTTGACAGGATAAAGCAGCTTGGCTGTAAGGCAGGCGTGGTTTTAAATCCCGCCACCCCTTTAAGTATGCTTGACTTTGTTCTTGAAAACATTGATATGGTACTTATTATGACAGTTAATCCGGGCTTTGGAGGACAGAGGTACATACAGAGTATGACCAGAAAGATAGTAGAGCTCAGACACATTATAGACGAACGGGGATACAATGTGGACATAGAGGTAGACGGCGGCATAACTGTAGACAATGTAAGGACAGTCATTGATGCAGGGGCAAATGTTATAGTATCCGGTTCAGGAGTGTTTAAGGGTGATGTACGAAAAAATATGGAAGGCTTCAGAGAAGTTTTCAGGTCATATGATGTAAATATTGACAACGAATAGTCTGAAAAGGAAATGGATATCAATGAGCAGAATATTGATTATCACTGGTGGGGAGGTAAATATTACCTCCTCATTACAGTATACAAAGAAGAAAAAATATAATAAAATAATTGCCGTAGACGGAGGACTTAAGGCTGCCCACCTGATGAACATAATTCCTGATTATATTATAGGGGACTTTGATACAGTAGAAGGCTGTCTTTTGGAAAAATATACAAAAATGGGCTGCCACACAAGAAGACTTAATCCAATGAAGGATGAGACAGACACAGAATCAGCTTATCTTCTGGCGTTGGAACTGGGAGCAGCAGAGGTAGATATAGTAGGCGCAACAGGTAGCAGGTTCGACCATACCTATGCAAATATTTTTCTTTTAAAGAGAGGCTTAAGAGATGGCGTAAAGGTACAAATCATAACTGAGCTTTGCAGGATATCGGCCATAGAGGGAGATACAAGCCTTCAACGTAAGGATATATACGGAAAATATATTTCTCTCATACAGTTTGACGGCAGTGCAAAAGGAGTAACCTTAAAAGGCTTTGTCTACAATGTTGAGAATTTTGATTTTGATACAGATAAGACATACAGACTTGGTGTCAGCAATGAACCGGCAGAGGAAGAAGTTCATATTCACATAGACCGGGGCTGTATGCTTCTTATAGAGTCAAAGGAGGATAAATTTGAAGGAAATACTTAAGCTTAAAAGAACAAAACTGCTGATTTTACTGCCACTTGGCTTGTTGTTTCTTTTTCTTGCAAAATTAAGTCCTTTTATTGCAGAGTATGTTTTTGCAAGAGGATTATATAAAATATTATCCCTGCCACTGGGACTGGTGACAGGGATATTTCCGTTTTCTATGGCAGAGCTTATTATAGTACTTATTCCGGCTTTGTTAATTGCAGTAATTATATGCTTTGTTGTAAAGCTTGTAAAAGGCAGGGAAACGAGAAAATTTATTATACAAAAGGCAGTGTTAAATGTATTTTGTTTTATGGCAGTAATCTTTTTTATGTTTATTGTCTTATGCGGAACAAATTATTACAGGTATGATTTTGCGGAAATGTACAATCTTGATGTAAAGGAAAGGTCAGTGGACGAGCTTAAGGAACTGTGCTTTTATCTTAAGGATATGGTGGAACAGTCAAAGGCAGACATACCGGAGAAAGATTTAGATGAAAATGGTGTAGTGACTTTTGGTGAAAACCGTACATATGAGTATTTCCCAGATGTGGCAGCTTCAGCTAAAAAAGCCATGACAAAGCTTTCGGAGGATTATCCGTCATTAAAATACAGCACAGGAGGGGCAAAGGAGGTTATTCTGTCAAGATATATGTCCTATGGCGGCATTGTTGGAATATTTATACCTTTCACTATGGAGGCAAATGTCAATAAGGATGTGGCAGATTACAACAGACCGGCAGACACATGCCATGAGCTTGCCCATATGAGAGGTTATATGAAGGAGCAGGAGGCAAATTACATAGCATACCTTGCCTGCGTAAACAGTGAAGAACCTGTATTTATTTACAGCGGATATATGATGGCTTTTATACTGGCGACAAATTCGTTGTATGATTATGACAGTGAAGCTTATTGGGAGATAATGGAAGGACTTTCTGATAATGTGCTTGCGGATATAAGATATGAGAATGAATACTGGAGAGAGCTTAGAAGCAATGAAGCGGCTGAGGTGGTGGATGAGATTATGAATGAGGTGAATGATACATATCTTAAGGCTAACGGACAGGAAAGCGGAGTGGCAAGTTATGGGGAGATGGTGGATTTGCTGCTGGCGGAGTATTTTTCACGGTAAAGGGGCGTGGATTTCAAAGGGACGGCTGTGACCGGATGGCAGGCTGTAATCGGATGGCAGGCTGTGACCGGATGGCAGGCTGTAATCGGATGGCAGGTTGTCATATTTTCTTTCCGAAAGCTTCGGAGACAGCAAGAAATTTTATTAATACGATATTGTCAGTTTCTAAGCGGCGGTCATAACTCGACCTAGGCGCGGCCTAGGTCTCAGACAGATGACCTCTGCTAAGAAAATGACAATATTGTATTAATAAATTTCTAGCTGTCACCTCAATGCTTTCGAAAAGAAAATAAGACAGCCTGCCATCCGGTCACAGCCTGACTTTTCAAAATATAAGTGGTATAAAAAATAGGGGTTGGGAAAAAAGTAGTGGAAAAACCTACATAAGTGGTGTAAACTATGAAATGACTGCATAAAAAGATAAGAGATTGAGAGGATATACAGATGGAGAACTTATCAACACATGATTTTTATTATGATTTACCGCAGGAGCTTATTGCTCAGGATCCGCTTACGGACAGAGCATCCAGCAGGCTTATGCATATAGACAGAAATACAGGTGAATTTTCACATGATACATTTAGAAACGTTATTAATTATCTTAATAAAGGGGACTGCCTTGTTATAAATGATACAAAGGTTATTCCTGCCAGACTTTTCGGAGTGAGGGAGACGGAAGAAGGAGAACTTCTTACAGGAAAAATAGAGGTACTTTTATTAAAGAGAAAAGAAAATAATATATGGGAAACTCTTGTTAAGCCTGGAAAGAAATGCCGTCCAGGTACAAAGTTAAGTTTTGGTGACGGACTTCTTAAGGCTACGGTTTTAGAGGTAGTGGAGGAAGGAAACAGGCTTATACAGTTTCAGTTTGACGGAATTTTTGAGGAAATACTTGATAAGCTTGGACAAATGCCTCTTCCGCCATATATTACACATGAACTTAAGGACAAAAACAGATATCAGACAGTATATGCAAAAAATGACGGCTCAGCAGCCGCACCTACGGCGGGACTTCACTTTACAAAGGAACTTTTAAAAGAAATAGAAGACAAGGGAGTTACAATAGCACATGTAACCCTTCACGTTGGTCTTGGAACATTCAGACCGGTTAAGGTGGAAAATGTTTTAGAGCATCATATGCATTCGGAGCTTGTTATTGTAGAAGAGTCAGAGGCAGAAAAGATAAATAATACAAAAAAGAATGGAAACAGGGTGATTTCCGTGGGAACTACAAGCTGTAGGACTTTGGAGTCTATGACCGATGAAAACGGAGTACTTCATTCAGGAAGTAAGTGGACGGACATATTCATATATCCGGGCTATAAATTTAAAATGATAGACGGACTTATTACAAATTTCCATCTTCCTGAGTCTACGCTTCTTATGCTTGTCAGTGCATTTGCAGGAAAGGATAATGTAATGAAGGCTTATGAGGAGGCTGTAAAGGAAAAATACAGATTTTTCAGCTTTGGGGATGCGATGATTCTTATATAAGGGTTTTACAGATTTGTTTATAATATAATGCTATATTAATACCATTATAAATTTTAACCCTGAAAAATTATTGAAAAAATATATTAGAGAATTATCAGAACAGGAAGGAAAATATGGATATATATAAAGTAAAAAAGCTTAACAGAACGGAAGATATAGTGGTAGAGGTGCCGGGATCAAAGAGTATTACAAACAGGGCGCTTCTTCTGGCAGCATTATCTGACGGTATAACAATATTAAAAGGAACCTTGTTCAGTGATGATTCAAGGCATTTTTTAGGTTCCCTTATCAGTCTGGGCTTTAAGGTTGATATAGATGAAAAAAACTGTACCGTAAAGGTAGAGGGAAAAGGCGGAGCCATTCCAAATAAAGAAGGTACGGCAGATGTAGGAAGTGCAGGAACAGCCGCAAGGTTTATAACTGCCATGTTGGGACTTTCAGACGGCTGTTATACTATAAATGCATCAGAGCAGATGAAAAAAAGACCGATGGAGCCTTTGTTTAAGGTGTTGGAGGACTTAGGGGCAGAGTTTGAATATCTTTGCGAGCCGTATCATCTGCCGGTTAAGGTAAAGGGATGCAGATATGACGAAGGCATGTCGAAAAAAGCTTCCAACACATCAGTTAATTCAGAACAAATGGTAAAAAAACCGGAAAAGCAGAATGGTTCAGAAAAGCAGGATGGTTTGGAAAAGTCTGTTTCTTCGCATGTTACTCTGGATACAAATGAAAGTACCCAGTATTTAAGTGCCATGCTTATGACTGGTGTTATGAACAAAGGCGGTATTGCCATACATGTGACAGGGGAGAGAAAAACAGGCTCTTATGTTGACATTACACGGAATATGATGAAGGAATTTGGATGTAATGTAGAATATAAGGACGAAACATATTTTATCTATAAAAATGAAAAATATAAAAATAACAAAAAATATGGAAATGATTTTACATATCAGATTGAGCCGGATGTTTCTGCTGCCTGCTATTTTTACGGAATAGGTGCATTACTGGGAATAAAAGCTACAGTAAAAAACGTACACTTTAATTCCACACAGGGAGATATACAGTTCGTAAAAGCACTTGAGAAAATGGGATGTAAAGTGGATGACGAGGAAACAGGAATAAGTGTAAAAGGACCTGTTGGAGGTCAAAAGCTCAAGGGAATAGATATAGATATGAAGACATTTTCAGACCAGGCACTTACCATGGCTGCAGTCAGTATATTTGCAGAAGGAGATACTGTCATACGAAATGTAGGACATATAAGAAAGCAGGAGTCAGACAGGCTTTCGGCAATGGCTGCGGAGCTTGGAAGAATGGGCATAAAGTGTGAGGAGTATGATGACAGCATTACGATACATCCGGGTATGCCGTCACCATGTCAGATAGAAACATACGAAGACCACAGGGTAGCTATGGCATTTACACTGGTTGGACTTGTATGTGACGGCATAGAGATAAAAAATCCTATGTGCTGCAGGAAAACCTTTGAGAAGTATTTTGATGTGATTGACAGCCTGTATCTATAAGATAGACAGCCTTTATTCATCAAAAGCTCAGGAAATATATATCATGATGAAATAAATAGAAATAAAAGTGTTAAAAAACATACAGTCTTTGTTATTTATGTGCGTAAAGACTGTATGTTTTATTATTTTGACATTTTTAAATTACCGGAAATTTCAGAATAAATCCCTGTATTCTTTGCTTTCAGTAAACAGCTTCTTTACAGCATCCTTATCCCTACTGTCCACAGCATCCTTTAAGGCTTTAAGCCTGTCAATATACTGACCGAGAAGTTCTGATATATTTTCAGAATTTGTCATACATATCTGCTGCCATACTTCAGGAGATGAGGCGGCAATACGTGTAGTGTCTCTAAAACCTGTGGAGGCAAGAAGATGCATATATTTTTCATCAGTTTCATTGTCTCTTACAAGAAGTGTAAGCTCGGCAGATATA
>CAMENQ010000158.1 GCA_945928585.1 uncultured Roseburia sp.
TATATACTCATTTTAGATTAGATAATTTAAACAGTATATGCTAAATAAATGTATGGGAATGATAAAAATGAATGATCTTATTAGACTTGATAAGTTTTTATCTGATATGTCAGTTGGAACCCGCAGTCAGGTAAAAGCACTTATAAGCAAGGGAAAAGTAAAAATAGATGGTAAAGTAGTAAAGGATTCATCAATAAAGCTTAACAGAGAAACATCTACAGTAGAGGCGGACGGTAAAATACTTAGGTATTGTACATACGAATATTATATGTTAAACAAGCCGTCAGGTGTAGTGTCTGCTACTGAAGATAAGAGGGAAAAAACTGTTCTTGACTTAATTGACGGAAAAGTAAGAAAAGATTTATTTCCTGTAGGAAGACTGGATAAGGATACAGAAGGACTTTTAATTATTACAAATGACGGAGAATTAAGTCATAAGCTGTTAAGTCCTAAAAATCATATAGATAAAACATATTATGTTGAGACAGACATATATATTGATGAACATATGGCTAATCTTCTTGAAAATGGTGTTGATATAGGAGAAAAAAAGCTTACAATGAAAGCAGAAGTTACAGTTTTGGAGCATGATACAGCAAATAATAAAAACATAAGCTATATTACCATCAGGGAAGGCAAATTTCATCAGGTTAAACGAATGTATCAGGCAGTAGGAGCAAATGTAACATATTTAAAGAGGATAAGTATGGGAAAGCTTAAACTTGACAGTAATCTAGGGACAGGAGAGTACAGATTACTGACGGATGAAGAAATTAATCTTTTAAGACAGGAATCTCCTATTAATTAAAGATATCCAAAAAGGAGTCGTAATATGAACAGATTTAAAGCAGTAATTTTTGATTTGGACGGAACTTTGCTTGATTCTATGTGGATGTGGCATGCTATTGATATAGAATATCTTGGAAAATACGGAATAGCCATACCTGATGATCTTCAAAAATCCATAGAGGGAAAAAGCTTCACGGAGACGGCTGTATATTTCAAGGAACGTTTCAGAATACCTGAAACTGTTGAACAGATAAAAGCAAATTGGAATGAAATGTCCATGGATATGTACTGTAACAGAGTACAGCTTAAATCAGGAGCAAAGGAATTTATTATGAAACTCCATAAAAATAATAAAAAGCTTGGTATAGCAACAAGCAATTCAAGACAGTTGACAGAAGCAGCGCTAAAAGCAAAGGGACTATATGATTACTTTGATGCTGTTGTTACAGGCTGTGATGTAAAGAAAGGTAAGCCTGATCCTGAGATTTACTTAAAAGCAGCAGAAATTCTTGGTGTTAAACCTTCGGAATGTCTTGTGTTTGAAGATGTTCCACAGGGAATTATTGCCGGAAAAAATGCAGGAATGACTACGTGTGCCGTAGATGACGAATATTCAAGAAAATTTATTGATGAGAAAAAAACACTTGCAGATTATTTTGTTACAGACTACAATAATATTAAGTGTAAAGGTTCGTTTTTGGAGGATTAATTATGGATACAAAGGATAACATTATTAACAGAGACCTTATTATAGGCTGGGGAACAATAGTAGTTATATTGTTTGCAGCTTATGTAGGTGAGGTTCTTAAGGGTGAAAGAACATGGATGTATCTTGTGGTATTTATGATATTTACTTCATTACCACAGATTGCCGCCACTTTTGTATATTTTAAAAATCCTTTTTCTTATAATCTCAGATATATTATTGTGGTTGGTTACTTTTTTATGTACACTTTTGTTATGATTACCGGCAGTACATCCCTTGTGTTTACATATATATTGCCATTGCTGTCATTTCTTATTTTGTATCATCAGGAAAAACTTATATTATATACAGGCATTGCTTCCATTATAGTTAATGTTATTTTTGTTGTCATAAATGCAGTTAATAAAAATATAACTTTAGCAGATACTAAGGATATGGAAATACAGTTTGCATTATTGGGGCTGTGTTTTTCAGGAGGATATGTTGCAGCAAAGCTTTATGGTAATATAACAAAAAGAAATAAGGAATATGTAGCTATTCTTGATGAGAAATCAAATGAAATAAAAAGAATGGCTTTTCAGACTATAAATACCATAGCTAATACAATAGATGCAAAGGATGAATATACAAAAGGACATTCTAACAGGGTAGCATGTTATTCCGAAGCACTTGCAAAGGAACTGGGGATGAGTGATGAAGATGCAAGAAACGTCCATTCCGTTGCACTTTTGCACGATATAGGAAAAATTGGAATTCCTGATTCAGTTTTAAATAAGCCGGGAAAGCTTACTGATGAGGAATATGCCATTATGAAAAAACATCCTGTTATAGGTGCAGACATTCTTAAGGATATAAATATATTAGAAGGACTTGATATAGGTGCAAAATATCATCATGAGCGGTACGATGGAAAGGGATATCCTGACGGACTTAAAGGTGATGATATACCATATATTGCAAAGATTATCGGTATTGCAGACGCTTATGATGCAATGAGCAGCAACAGAGTATATAGGAAACGTTTTTCAGATGAAAAAATACTTGAGGAGCTGGAGAGATGCAAGGGGTCACAGTTTGAACCTGAAATAGCAGATGCTTTTATTCGTCTGATAAAAGAGAAACGTCTTATAACTTTAAGTCCTGATACTGTAAGTGAGCCCGAAAAAACTTCTGAAAAATCAGCTGAATCTATATCGATAGATGAATTACAGGAGGCTTTAAAGAAAAAAAAGGATGAAAAAAGTCTTTTGGAACTTTTGAGCCAGCCAAAAAATATTGAAAATATTATTACACAGGAGCTTAAAACAGGGGATGGCTGTCTTTTTCTTATTGATATGGATGATACATATGCAATAAATGAAAAATATGGCTTTCACAGAGGCGATTACTATTTATCCATTATTGCACAGACACTTATGGATTATAAGAAGAAGCTTTATATTACACGTATTGACGGTGATGAGTTTTTATGCTATCTTCCCGATGTAAATTCCATTATGGATGCAGAAAACAATATTGTCAGTCTTATGAATACGCTTCATACTGCATTACTCAAATATGAAAAAAACGAAAAAGTAACTTTATCAGTCGGTGTCTCTTTGTCAAGTGTAAGTGGCAGGGATTATATGCGAATGTATTTAGATGCAGATAAAGCTCTATATCACGTAAAACAAAATGGAAAAAACAGTTTTTATATATACAATGATGTAAGTAAAATCGATAATAAAAATATATCTAAGCAGGATTTGGACAATCTTGTTAAGATTATTCAGGATGAATATTCATATACAGGAGCATTTAAGGTTAATTACCATGAATTTGAAAAAGTTTATGAGTTTGTGCGGCATATGGGTAAAAGAAACGCCCAGACCATACAGCTTATATTATTTACAATAAAGCCTTCAGATGAAAAAAATACGGATTTATCTGACAGGGATGATGTGATGCAGTATTTGGAAAATGCCATAATAGAGACTGTAAGAAGCGTTGATGTTACTACACGGTACTCAAGTACACAGCAGCTTGTTATGTTCATAAATTTAAATGATGACTCAGTACAGATGGTTGTGGAACGTATAATGAAAAGCTTTTACAATATGTATGACAAGGGAGATATGGTACTTACATATGATATTGCAAATCTTAATTTTAATTAACAATGCTTTTATATGATTTAGGAGGAATAAATGGCAGACGGATTTTTACCTGTATCCAAATCGGATATGGATGAACAGGGTATAAAACAGCTGGATTTTGTATATATAATAGGTGATGCCTATGTGGACCACCCTTCATTTGGACATGCTATTATAAGCAGAGTTTTGGAAGCTCACGGTTATAGTGTAGGTATTATATCACAGCCTGACTGGAAAAATGATGAAAGCATAAATGTTCTCGGAGAACCCAGACTTGCGTTTATTGTTATGGGCGGCAATATGGATTCTATGGTTAATCATTATTCCGTATCGAAGAAAAGAAGGGAAACAGATGCCTTTTCACCGGGCGGTGTAATGGGCAAAAGACCTGATTATGCCACGGTTGTATACTGCAATCTCATAAGACGGACATATAAAAATAAACCTATTGTAGTTGGCGGAATAGAAGCCTCCTTAAGAAGGCTTGCCCATTATGATTACTGGTCAAATAAGGTTAAACGTTCTTTACTCCTTGATGCAGGTGCTGACCTTTTGCTGTATGGCATGGGTGAACATTCAATAGTTGAAATGGCTGATGGATTAAACAGTGGTATAGACATAAAGGATTTAACATTTATAAAGGGAAGTGTATATAAGACAAAGGATTTATCTTCCGTATATGATTATATAATGCTTCCGTCATATGATGATATAAAAAGTGATAAGAAAACATTTGCAGAAAGCTTTTACACACAATATGTAAACACTGACTGCTACACGGCAAAAACCCTTGTGGAACCATATCCAAACGGAGTGTATGTAGTTCAGAATACACCATCACTGCCCCTTTCTACAAATGAGATGGATTTTGTATACAGTCTTCCCTATATGAGAAATTATCATCCGTCATATGAAGAAGCCGGAGGAGTTCCTGCAATAAAGGAAATAAAGTTCAGTCTTACAAGCAACAGAGGCTGCTTTGGAGGCTGCAGTTTTTGTGCCCTTACCTTTCATCAGGGACGTATGATACAGGTCAGAAGTCATGAATCCATTATAGAAGAAGCTAAAAAAATAACAGCAGATAAGGATTTTAAGGGATATATTCATGATGTAGGCGGTCCTACTGCCAATTTCAGACACACCTCCTGTGAAAAACAGAAGACAAAGGGTGTCTGTCCAAATAAACAATGCCTTTTCCCAAAACCATGTAAAAACCTGTATGTTGACCATAGTGATTATCTTGAACTTTTAAGAAAACTCCGTTCACTGCCAAATGTAAAAAAGGTGTTTATACGTTCAGGCATACGTTTTGATTACCTTCTGGAGGATAAGGATGATACGTTTTTTAAGGAAATGGTTCAGTATCATATCAGCGGACAGTTAAAGGTGGCCCCAGAGCATGTTTCGGACAATGTATTAAGCCTCTTAGGCAAACCGTCAAATAATGTATATGAAAGATTTATAAAAAAGTATAAAAAGCTTAACGAAAGCCTGGGACTTAAACAATTTGTTGTTCCATATCTTATGTCCTCACATCCCGGCAGCACTATGAAGGATGCCATTATACTGGCTGAATATCTGCGTGATCTTGGATATATGCCTGAGCAGGTACAGGATTTTTATCCTACACCGTCCACTATATCTACCTGTATGTATTATACAGGCTATGACCCAAGAACAATGGAGAAGGTTTATGTGCCTGTTAATCCTCATGAGAAGGCTATGCAGCGTGCATTAATACAATATAGAAATCCAAAGAATTATGATTTGGTTTATGAAGCATTAATGTCTGAGGGCAGACAGGATTTGATAGGCTATGGTCCAAAATGTCTGATACGTCCGAAAAATGGGCGCGGTTATAATATTGCGACTAATAAAAATATAAAACATGATAGTAAAAACATAAAACATGATAATAAAAAATCAGGAAAAAAGAAAGCTATCAGGAACATTCATAAAAAGAAGGAGAATTAAAAATGGAAGAGAAAATAGGCGGAAAATGGACAAATATAGCTATTGTAACCGGTGCAACATCAGGCTTTGGTGAAATTTTCGCAAGAATGATAGATGAAAAATGCAGTTCCATAGATGAGATATGGATAATCGGAAGACGGGAGGGCAGACTTGAAAAGCTGGCAGGAAGTCTTTCAAAGGATGTAAGGCTTTTCCCTATGGATTTAAATAAATCAGAAAGTATAAAACAGCTTAAGGAAAGTCTTGCTGCAGATAAAATTGCCATAAAAATGCTTGTAAATGCTGCAGGATTTGGTATAAACACAAGCTTTGAAAATAATACGGAAGAGGAAGTCCATGATATGACAACCTTAAACTGTACAGCCCTTACGGATATTACAAAGGTTTGTCTGCCGTATAT
>CAMENQ010000159.1 GCA_945928585.1 uncultured Roseburia sp.
CACATATTATAATAATGGCAAACAACTTTTACGGAATCAGAAAAAAACAGGTTGAAGAGATAGAACAGCAGAATAAACTTCTTATGCAGGCGAAGGAAGAAGCACAGGCGGCAAATGTAGCAAAAACAAAATTCCTTGCAAATATGTCTCATGAGATAAGAACGCCAATCAATACAGTCCTTGGAATGGATGAGATGATTATAAGGGAAGCAGAACAAAAGGAGATAGTAGATTACGCTGTAGACATTCAGAATGCAGGTAATACACTTTTAGCCATCATAAACGATATACTTGATTTTTCAAAGATAGAGTCAGGCAAGCTTGAAATAAAAGAAAAAGAATACGATTTTGCCAGTCTTATCCATGATACATCGCTGATGGCAAGCTTTAAGGCAGAGGAGAAAAGCATTGACTTTATTATGTCGGTAGATAATAACCTTCCGTCAAGACTTTACGGAGATGATGCAAGGATACGACAGGTTCTTGATAATCTTCTCACAAATGGAATTAAATATACAAAGGCAGGTTTTGTGCAGCTTGTTGTAAGAGGAGAAAGACATGAAAATAAAGTAAGACTGTATTTTGAAGTAATAGATACAGGAATAGGCATAAAGCAGGAGGATATACCAAGGCTGTTTAATGAATTTGACAGAATAGATGAAACTGCAAACAGAGATGTGGCAGGAACAGGATTAGGACTTAACATTACGTCAGAACTTGTTTCGCTTATGGGTGGAAAGCTGGAGGTGCGTAGCGAATTTGGCAAGGGAACAAATATGTTTTTCACTCTTGAGCAGACTATAATAAATGAAGAACCGATAGGCAATCTTGAGGAGCGTGTAAGACAGAGAAATCTGAACAAAAATAAAGATAAATACAGACTTGTTTTTGAGGCACCGGAAGCCAATGTACTTGTGGTGGATGACAATGAAATGAACAGGAGAGTATTTAAGAGCCTTCTTAAAAAGACAAAAATAAATGTAGATGAGGCAGATGGCGGTATACAGTGCCTTGAGATGATTCAGAAAAAGCATTATGATATTATTTTCCTTGACCATATGATGCCTAATATGGACGGTATTCAGACATTCCATGCCATGGAAACACTGGAAGGTCATCTGTGTAAGGGAACTCCGGTAGTAGTGCTTACGGCAAATGCCGTAGAAGGTGCAAGGGAAATGTACTTAAATGAAGGCTTCGATAATTATATGTCAAAGCCTGTAGTGGCAGATAAGCTTGAAAATATGATACAGGAACTGCTTCCTTCGCATATGGTACATATGGTAGAGTTTAACCCTGATGAGCAGCTGGAAAGTGTAGAGCTTAAAATGAACACACCAAAGGAAATAAGTGATATTGGACAGATAGATGGAGTTGACCTGGATTATGCCTTTTACAGACTGCAGGATTTGGATGTATTAATGACTACCATTCATGAGTTTTACCGTATGGTATATGTGGAGGCGGACAATCTTAAAGAACTGTACGAAAAGTTGGATGAAGAAGGAAACTTAGAGTTATACAGAATAAAGGTACATGCTATGAAAAGCTCGGCAGCCCTTATAGGAGCCATGCAGTTATCGGGTGTGGCAAAAACACTTGAATATGCAGCAAGAGATGGAAAAACAGATGTTATAAAGGCTTTGACAGAACCATTCCTTGAAGAATGGAGAGAATATAGGGAAAGGCTTAAGCCAATAGTGGAAGGCAGTGATGATGAAAAGAAGGGAGAACCTGAGGGTGCAGTTATTGACCCGGATGTTATAAGAGGTCTGTTAAGCGGTATAGATATATCACTGCAGATAATGGATGTAGACAAGGCGGATGAGCTTATGGAAAAGCTTCAAAGCTATAGATTTACCAGTGATATAGAAGTAGAAATAGATAAACTGTCAGGACTTGTTGTAAATCTGGAGATAGAAAAAATTACGGAACAGGTAAATAAAATATCGGAGATGCTGTAAAAAAAGCGCCGCACGGCAGCGGCGCTTATAAATTCGCATTCGCGAATTTTCGGTTTCTTAAATTTAGGTTGTTGCATTAGTGACTTAAGGTTATTAAAAAGCGCCGCCCGGTAAGAACATTTAGTTCTTTCCGGGCGGCACTTTTTGAGAAAAAGTTTTAATTTTTAGGGGTGGGGATTATATGACGCCTGCCCATGTTGTGATGATGTCCATACATCTGTCTACATCCCACTCTTCAGCTGCGGATAAAAGCTGCTCAAGGAGCTGCTGTCCAACCTCATCATATCTGTATTTTTTCAGTTCCTTAGTAGCATCCTCCATCATATCCATATCAAGATTGTCAAGTGCTTCATTTATGGTATGGAAAATGCGGTGCATATCCTCAGGAATGGCGTCAGTCTTGTCCTCATCAGCTACTTCTTCATCAGGGAACAATGGAGCCAGTATATCCTTATAGCTTCTGTATACAGATAACATAGAGTCTGTTGAAAGGTGAATAGTAGCCTTATTTCTTGCATTTCCTGCTTTTTCAAGATCAGCGGCCATAACAGATAAATCCATGGCACCGATTTGCTTTGAAGCACTCTTTAATGCATGAACTTCTATGGTGTAAGAAGGCCAGTCCTCCTTTGTTTCATACTCCTTTATTAAATCAGCCTTTTTGTCAATGACGTTGTAATAATCCTTAAGTACACTGAAAAACAGCTTTTGGCTGCCAAGAAGTTTAAGCGCAGCGTCTGTATCAAGACCTTCAATATGTATTTTCTCGGTTTCAGCATTACCCTTTTCATGCTCGGATTTTATATCACGCTCTATAGAAAGGTATTTTTCTATTTTTTCCGGAGGAAGCCACCTCTTAAGAACTGATGTAATGACTCTAAGTTCTATAGGCTTTGCCACAAAGTCGTTCATACCCTCATTAAGGAACATTTCTTTTGTACCGTCTACGGCATTTGCAGTAAGGGCAATAATAGGTACATCGTTATACTCATGGTGGAAACGTCTGATGATGTGTGTTGTTTCAACACCATCAAGCTCAGGCATCATATGATCCATAAAAATCAAATCATAATGTTTTACGGAAATCTTACTTATACAGTCCATACCGCTTGATGCAGTATCTATCTTCATTTTCATAGGCTCTAACAAGCCTTCTGCTACAGTAAGATTTATGGCATTATCATCTACGATAAGAATTTCAGCTTCAGGAGCTGTGAATTTAAAATCTTCATCAACCGGCAAATCATAAATCTGGTGAATATCTTCATCATTAAATATAGTAGCTATATTAAGGGCATACAAAGGTCGCTTTATAACCTTAAGGTTTGGTATGTCATACTTTGGATTGGAATTGAAGTTAACCATAAGTATGGCAGTAATATCAGGGTGGTTTCGTACCCACGATTCTATCTCAGGGTTAAACATAGCGTATTCAATAAAGAAATACTGTACATTTTCAATACATAAAAGTGAATCGAAACATTCACTTTTTAATTCAACATACTTAGCGCCAAGACGTTCAACATCCTTTTTAAGCTGTGCAGCTATAAAGGTATTATCTATTAGACCTGCTGCAATTATTTGTTCTGTTTTCTTTAATTCTATGCTTGGCTTAATATTATGCACCTTCTGAGGAAAAGAAAATGAAAAAGTACTGCCCTTTCCATATTCACTTTCAACAGAAATATCTCCGTCCATAAGAGTAAGAAGCTGTTTTACTATAGCAAGTCCAAGTCCTGTTCCTTCGATATTACGGTTTCTCTTACTGTCAAGCTGGTTAAATGAATTGAAGAGTTTAGTCATATCTTCGGATTTAATTCCTATACCTGTATCTTCAACGGAAAAATTAAGCATTATTTCTGAGTCGGATATGGTCTCGTAGTCTAAAGTCAGTGTGACATGTCCATTGTTAGTGAATTTTATGGCGTTGTTAGTTATATTTATAAGTATCTGTTTTATACGTATGCTGTCACCGACAAGCTCATAAGGAACATTTGGATTTATGTCAAATATAAGCTCAATATCCTTATTGGATATACGTGTCATAATTGTATTGGCAATATCGTTTACAATAGACATAGGAGCATATTCGGAAACAATAATATCCATTTTTCCTGACTCGATTTTTGAAAAATCAAGAATATCATTTATAATGGCAAGAAGCGTTTTTCCGGATGCCTTTATCTGGTTTATGTAATCTCTTGCAGCAGGAGTAATATCTTCTCTTAATGCCATCTCAGCCATACCTATGACAGCATTCATAGGTGTGCGGATTTCATGGCTCATATTTGCAAGAAAGTCTGACTTCATCTGTGCAGCCCTGGCAATTTCCACATTAGCCTGCTGCGCCAGATATCCGTGATATCCGATGTTTGAAAGAATGTTTGATATGGTGTAGAGAAAATCAATGCACCTGTCAAGAGTTTCTTCGTCCAGAATATGTATCTTTCTTACGGCATCTACATATACATCCTGATCAATGTCAAGCTCTTTGGCTATTTCTCTTATACGTTCCTCATCAGGTTTTTCTGTAAGAATCTGTCCGCCTACAAAGGTACCTACCATCTGTCCGTTTGCCATAATAGGTGCGGCAAAGTCTATAAGACCTGTATGACATCTGTAGCAGACGGCACTTCCCTTTGCCAAAGCAAGTTCACCGCCATGCTTGTCACACTGCTCGCATCTGGAAAGGCCAAGAGGTGATTTTTTAGTCAGATTTATACAAAATTCAGATGGTATTGTAGGAACAGTAACTGCAATACCATTTTCATCGGTGATGCCTGCGTTAATTCCGGTCATACGGCAGAATGCATCCTGTATATGCTGCAGAGTTACCACATCGATGAGATCTGTTAATTTTAGTTTATCGTCCATTTATAGCTGTTTCCCTCCGTAAATTATATAAATTCCTGTATGGTTTCAATAAGCTTCTGATGGTCAATAGGCTTAAGAAGATAACCCTGTGGCTTCAAAGACAGGGCACTTTGGATTTTATCACGTTCTGTGACACCTGTAAGAAAAAGCACGGGAATATCTGCAAGCTTATTATTTTCACGAATCTTTGTCAGAACAGCAGGACCGTTTTCATCAGGCATTTCATAGTCAAGAAGAATAAGGTCAATCTCTTTTGTTTCAAGAAATTTGAGAGCCAGCTTTCCGTTAAGTGCTGTAGCAACGTCATATGTATCGTGAAGCTGTTCCTTGATGGATTTAAGCATACGGATATCATCATCAATGACAAGTATATGTTTTCTTTTATTAGCCTCTGCTTCAAGACGAAGCCGTTCCATAGTTTCTTCAAACTTAATGCGCCTTTGTTCAAGAAAACTAAACAGACCATCCTGTATGGCAGTGACTGTAAGGGGCCTTTTTAAAACAAGATCTGCAGTGTTTATGGCAATTCTTATAAATTCGTCACATTCATCAGCATCACCTACGATAATAATAGGCAGTTCTCCATGACTTTTTTGCTTTATGGCAACCATCTGGGATATATTTTCACGTGACTCATTGTTCAGACAGTAAACAAGAGCATCGGGCTTAACATATTTTGCATGGTTGCGGATGTCCTCGTATCTGAGAGATGTGGTAAAACAGTCAAAGGCTGAGTCCATGTTCAGGAAGAACTCATCAATTATAGTCCTGTTTCCACCTGTAAGCAGTATTTTATATTTCATATAAGTCCTCCGATCGTTAAAATTCACTTAATATAATTATATTATAAACAATAATTAGAAAATATGCACTAATTTTTTGAAAAAAACTGTAAAAAATATATTTTTTATGATATAATGAGCGCAAGCGAGCTTGGGAGAGCGAAGCTCTCACGGGGCGAGTGGCAAATGTCGATCGTAAGCATAGCTTACGATATAATGAGCCTTGCGGCAATGTGTGCTTGCGGACATCGAGTATATTTTCAGGTATTTTGGAAAAAATAAAGAAAAATTTTTATATATGAAAAGAGGAGATAAAATGGCACTTTTACACATTACAGGTGAAAATTTTGAAACAGAGGTT
>CAMENQ010000160.1 GCA_945928585.1 uncultured Roseburia sp.
CAGAGATAGCAGAGCTTGTTAAGAAGCGTATATCAGAAAAAATGGCTGTGATAAAATGCAAGGAAAAGAGATTAAATAAAAGATAATTATGGGAAATTCCCAAAACAAAAACATAAATTTGTTCAAAAAGTGCCGCTGATATGCGGCACTTTTTTTGATTATGAATTGCTCATGGCAATAAGTTCATCAAGCATCTTAGGCAGTTCTGTAACCATAGATTCATCTGTAAACTGACATGTACCTACCTTCTTGTGACCGCCGCCGTTATATTTTAACATAAGACTTCCAACGTCTACTGTAGAAGTTTTATTAAGTATACTGTATCCTACTGCGGCACTGCATCCAAGTCCTCCACGACCGCTTACTATCCATGCAGATATATTCTGCTCCGGGTACATACTGTAAATCATAAAACGGTTTCCTGTATATATAGGGTCGATACCTCTGAGATCAGATATGATAACATTTCCCTCAACTCTTGTGTGGGCGAGAACCATCTCCTTAAACTTCTCTGTCTGCTCATTATATACTTCAATACGCTCCTTAACATCAGGAAGGGCAAGTATCTCATCAGTAGTCATAGTACGGCAGGCGTCTATAAGCTTTTCCATAAGCTGATAATTTGATATGGTAAAGTTTCTCCATCTTCCAAGACCTGTACGAGGATCCATAAGAAAACCTACCAGTATCCAGCCTGTAGGATGCTGAACCTCATCTATTGTAAGGTTCCCGGAATCAACCTTATCTACAGCCTCCATCATATCATCAAACTGTGGAAACCTTTCTCTTCCGCCATAATATTCATAGATAATACGTGCGCAGGAAGGTGTAATACGGCTTTCACCCTGATATTTTCCCTCAAGCTGTAATCTTTCGTGTTCACTGGAATGATGGTCAAACCAAAGCCCGCAGCCTTCAACAAATGGAACGTTGGCTAAACAGTCGTTTCTGTCTACAGGTATAAGTCCATCCTGTAAATCCTTTGGATGGGCAAATTTCCAGCTGTCAATAATGCCTGCCTCCTTTAATAAGGCACCACAGGCAAGACCATCAAAATCAGAACGTGTAACTAATCTCATATATGTAATCTCCTTGTCTATTAATTGTATATTGTATATGTCTGTTTTTTCACAAAATATATACTTATATTATAAATTGTTATATGTTTTTTTGCAATAAGAAGTCGGTTAAAAAATTAAAAAATATAAAAGTTCCGAATTGCCGGATGGCTTGAAAAGGTGGACTGTGATGACAGGGGCAGCTGCGGGCAGGTGGTTATATATTATGTTTGGAAGCATTGAGGTGGCTGTTAGAAATTTATTGATACGATACCGTTATCTGCTTAGCAGAGGTCATCTGTCTGAGGAAGCGGCTGAGACTTCAGCCGTTTCCGAGTTATGACCGCCGCTTAGCAGATAGCGGTATCATGTCAATAAAATTTCTTACTGCCTCCGAAGCTTCCAAACATAATATATAACCACCTGCCCGCAGCTGCCCCTGTCCTTACAGCCAACCTTTTCAAGCCATCCGGCAATTCGGAACTTTTACCAAAAAATCCCACATTTTGGGTGTAGAAATACACCTCCCATCGTGGTATAAATATATGTAAAAGTACGAATTACATATGGAGGATAAGAGAGATATGTATATTTTTATATCACATTCTTCAAAAAATGAGGAAGCTGCAGAAAAAATATGCAGAATATTGGAGAGTCATAATCATAAATGCTTTCTGGCAGCAAGGGATATTCGTCCCGGCAGGGAATATGCAGAGGAAATAGTAAACGGAATAGACAGGGCAGACGCAGTGATAGTTCTTCTTTCAAAGGAGGCAAACCAGTCGCCGCATGTTCTCAGAGAGGTGGAAAGGTCTGTGAGTCATTCTATTCCTATTATCATATATAAGCTGGAGGATGTCGAACTTACTAAATCCATGGAATATTTTCTTATGACACATCAGTGGATGAGCAAAAATAAAAATGATAGCTTTGAAAATATACTTGAATGTGTGGAAGATATAGCAGGTGACATTGACAGGGCAGCAGGAAGAAAATCATCAGAAAATATGATGGAAGCAGAAAAAATAACAGAAGGAAATGTACATAAAATTAATAATAAGAAAAAAAGCAGGCTTCCTGTAATAGGGGCAGCAGCGGTATTGATTGTGGCAGTGGCAGGAATTATTTTATTTAATGTTCTGGGGAAAAATAGTGATAATGAAACTACAGGGAAGAATGAAAACAATTTATCCGAAAGTGTAGATAAGAGTATAACTGACAGTAATGTTCCGGACAATGATACAACCAAAGATGATGATACTGATGAAACAGGAAACAGTAAAGAAAAAAATGATGATTTAGAACTTGGGGATACTGTAACACTTGGTACTTATCTTGACGAAAAAATAAACTGGAGAGTTCTTAAAATATCTGATGACGGAAGTGAGGCAGTACTTGTTTCAAAGGATATTCTCACCATGAAAGCATTTGATGGGGCTGACGGCGGAGAGTATAACAAATATGAAGGAAAAGATTACTGGGGACAGAATACAGATGCAGATACTGACTTTGAACTTCAGGCTAAAGTCAGGGGAAATAACGACTGGAGTCTTTCAAATATACGTACATGGCTTAACAGTGAAAAGGAAGTGGTAAGCTATGAGGGACAGGCACCTACAGTAAAGTCTATGTCAGATATGAAAAACGGATATGACAATGAAGCAGGATTTTTAAATGGATTTTCAGAGGAAGAATTGTCTGCCATTAAGACTACAAAGGTATTGACAAATGGAAATGTATTATCGGAGGATGAGACTGTAACTACAGAGGACAGAGTTTTTTTATTGTCTAAGGATGAACTTAAGTGGTTTGAGGAGGCAGATATGACTATTCTTGCAAAACCTACGGAAGCAGCAAGACAGCAGGATGCTACAGACTGGTACGAAGCATATTCACTTGATATTGGAATGGAAAACTTTTACTGGATTTTGAGAGAACCGGCAGAGGAAAGTGCCAGCAAAGTATATTGTGTTGGAGACGGTTATACAGAGAAAAATATATTTACAAAACAGGCAGGAACAGAGGGCTTTGGCATAAGACCTGCCATAACCGTAGATATTAATAAGCTTATGGAGCTGCAGTAGGGAGATGATAATCCGGCGGCAAAGCGAAAGGAATGGTAGAAAAAATGAAATTAAGCACCCTTGACAGATATAATGAAATAGTTATACAGCTACATGATAATCCTGATGCTGATGCAGTAGGCTCAGGATATGCATTATACAGATATTTTCAGGATAAGGGGAAAAGGGTTCGCCTTATTTATGGAGGAAGAATGGAAATTACAAAAAGTAATATTCTTCTTATGATAAAGGAAATGGAAATACCCGTTGAGTATGTAAAAAGTCTTGAGAACCCGGAATTATTACTTACGGTGGACTGCCAGTACGGAGAGGGAAATGTTACATATTTTGAGGCAGAAAATATAGCAATCATAGACCATCACAATACAGAAAAAAGCTCTGATGAGATGGCAGAGATACGAAGCAATATAGTAAGCTGTGCAACTATTGTATTTGATATGCTGCGAAATGAAGGATATGATGTAAATAAAGATATAAATATAGCTACGGCACTTTATTACGGCTTATTTATGGACAGCAATGAATTATCTGAAATGAGGCATCCGCTTGAAATGGATATGCTGGAATATCTTAATATAGACAAAACACTTGTAAACAGGCTTACACATGCCAACTTCACATTGCAGGAACTGGAAACTGCCGGTATAGCCATGATAAGATACAGCTATGATGAAAACAAAAGGCTTTCCATAATAAAGTCCAATCCCTGTGACCCCAATATACTGGGACTTGTGGGCGACCTTATATTGCAGGTGGACAGTATAGATGTCTGCATAATATTTAATGAATGCTCCGGAGGCTATAAACTGTCAGTGAGAAGCTGTGTGCCTGACGTTGCTGCCAGTGAAATGGCAGAATATCTTACAAGAGACATAGGAAATGGCGGAGGTCATTTAAATAAGGCAGGAGGCTTTATCAGCAAAGCAAAGTTTGTTCAGAAATATGACGATATGAGTATGGAAGCTTATTTATTTTCCAAGGTTGAAGAATATTATGATACATATGATGTTATATATTCAAAGAACGGCATAGATAATCCGCAGGACTTTGAAACATATAAAAAGAAGCCGAATATATATGGCTTTGTTAAAACTACTGACATATTTTCAGATGGTACAGAGTGTAATGTGAGAACATTAGAGGGAGATATGTCTGTCAGGGCATCGGAGGAAATATATCTTATGATAGGATATTTTGGGGAAATATATCCTATAGAAAAGAAAAACTTTGATAAAAAGTACGAGATACTGGATGAAAAATTTGAAAAGAAATTTGATTATCAACCATCGGTAAGAGCAGTAAAAGACAACAGGACCTATGAACTCCTTCCGTATGCTAAACAGTGCAAAAGCAGTGGCGGGGCAAGGATATGTGCAAGACTTATAGATAAGCCGACAAAGGTTTTTTCTAAATGGAATTATGAAACATATATGTATGGTGATAAAGGAGATTATCTCTGTTATACATATGGTGATGAGTGTGATGTGTATATTGTTAAGGGGGATGTTTTTAAGTATACTTATGAGAAAGTAAATTAAAGGACAGACTCTGTATAACCACTTAAAAAAAGTGCCGCTGCCAAGCGGAACTATTAGTGAAAGGAAGATAAAGGAAAATGAAAAAATATGTTGACTACATTTTGGAACAGGCAGAAAAAATTCTGGCAATAGACAGCCCTACGGGTTTTACGGAAAAGGTATGTGACTACCTTATGGAGGAATATACGCGTTTAGGCTACAAACCTGTTAAAACTGCCAAGGGCGGTGTGCTTGCTGATTTAGGAGGTCAGGGAAACGGGCTTGTGCTTATGGCGCACACGGATACGCTGGGGGCTATGGTGGCAGAGGTTAAATCAAACGGTGCATTACGGTTGTCTCCGGCAGGAGGGCTGAATGCAAATAATGTAGAAGGTGAAAACTGCCGCATATATACATATGATGACAGAGTATATACAGGAACAATACAGCTTGCAAACGCTTCCATACATGTAAATGGCGAATATAACGAAAAAAAGAGAAGCTTCAGTACTGTAGAGGCAGTTATAGATGAGAATGTGAAAAATGCGAAGGATACAGAAAAGCTTGGTATAGAAAATGGCTGCTTTGTATGTGTAGAGCCACGTACACGTATAACGGAAACAGGCTACATTAAAAGCCGTTTTCTTGATGATAAGCTGAGCACTGCCATACTTTTAGGTTATGCAAAATATGTAAAGGACAACAATATAACATTACCTAGAAAGGTATATGAGCATATTACCGTATTTGAGGAGGTAGGTCATGGAGCAAGTGCACCTGTGGCAGACGGCATAACAGAACTTTTATCTGTAGATATGGGATGTGTCGGAGACGGACTTAAATGTACGGAGAGACAGGTTTCAATATGTGTAAAGGACAGTGCAGGTCCGTATCATTATGATGTGGTAAAAGCACTTGTAAAGGCAGCAAAGGAAAATAATATAGACTATGCGGCAGATATTTATCCGTATTATTCTTCTGATGCAGATGCAGCAGTAAAAGGAGGAACGGATGCAAAGCATGGGCTTATAGGACCGGGAGTATATGCGTCACATGGATATGAAAGGTCTCATAGAGACGGGGTGGAGAATACACTTAAACTTATTGTGGCTTATATTTTATAATAGGAAATTCCTAAAGCAACAGCGTAAACTAGCGTAACAAAAAATTTGCGAATGCGAATTTATGGGGCTGTCGCACTAAGAAAAATTTTATACAGTACCCGGTGCCCTATGGATATATAATAATTTTAACGCATCGGAGACTGTAAGTAATTTTA
>CAMENQ010000161.1 GCA_945928585.1 uncultured Roseburia sp.
GGTTAAGAGAGTTAAAACAATTTCACATTTGGTATTTTCACTTTCACTTATTGTAACGGCAGTTAATCTGGTGTTTGATATGATAACAATGTATACTGTTAATCATCTGGAAACTGTAAACAGTTATGTAAACAGAGGGTGTCATATATTATTTTTAGGAAGTATGATTTTTGAAATATATATATGCTTTTGGTACAGTAATACACTTATTTATGATGATGAGGAAAAGATAAAAAAGAATAATCTTTTCTTTCAGGTTACGTTATGGATTGCGTGGGCATGTCTTATTTTACTTCCTTTAGAATATAAGGTGACACCAAAAGGAAATTATTCATGGGGATTGCCTGTATATACTGTATATATATTTGGGTTTATATATATGGGTGTGGCTATTTTTATGTTGATTAAGCATTGGAAACAGGTAAACAGCAAAAAGCGTTCCATAGTTATGATAGCGTATGTAATTCAGCTTTGCTCGTATATATATCAGGGAATGGTTCCAACTGCATTAATGTCAAGTCTTGGACTGACACTCATAAACCTTGCATTTTTCCTGACAGTGGAAAGCCCGGATGTTCATCTTATTGAAAGCCTGAAATATGAAAAGGAACGTGCAGATGAGGCAAATCAGGCAAAGACACAGTTTTTGTCAAATATGTCACACGAAATACGAACACCGATGAATGCAATTGTAGGTCTGACAGAGGTTCTTCTCAGAGAGGATTGGGGAGAGCAGGAAATGAAATATTTACATAATATTAAAAGCTCAGGCGATGCCCTTCTTTCACTGATAAACGACCTTCTTGACTTTTCAAAGGTGGAGGCAGGAAAATTTGTTATATCCGAGGAAAATTATGAACCTCTTGATATGGTGGAAAACCTTGAACCGATTTTTAAAAACAGAATCGGAGATAAGAAAGTTCGTTTTGAAACAAATATTGATTCGTCACTTCCAAAGGTTCTCTATGGTGATGGAATGCGTATCCGGCAGATTATTATAAATCTTGTAAACAATGCCATAAAATTTACGGATGAGGGCTTTGTAAAATTGTCTTTAAAGGTAAGAAAAACAGAAAAGGACAAGGTTGAACTTCTTGTATCTGTAAGGGATTCAGGCATTGGCATCAGAGAGGAAGATTTGGATAAGCTTTTTGATGCTTTTACACAGGTGGATTTAAAGAAAAATAAAGCAAAGGAAGGTACAGGACTTGGACTTGCCATATGTAAGCAGCTTGTTGAACTTATGGGTGGAAAAATAGGTGTAAACAGTGAGTATGGAAAGGGAAGTAATTTTTATTTTATCCTGCCTCAGAAAGCAGTGGGAGATGAAACGGTAGGTGACAGGCAGAAGGATGATACAGACAGTGGAAAATACCGTTCACAGACAGAATTTGGATTTACATTACCTGATACAAATGTGCTTCTTGTAGATGATAACAGCATTAACAGAATGGTGGCAAAAGCATTGTTAGAGCCTCTTAAGATGAATATTGATGTGGCTGAAAATGGTTATGAAGCATTGCAGATGGTACAAAGCAAAAAGTATCAGCTTGTTTTTATGGACCATTATATGCCTGTTATGGATGGATTAGAAGCAACTAAGCGTATAAGAGAGTTGCCGGATGAATATTATAAAAACCTTCCGATTTTAGCATTGACTGCTGATGCGGTGGCAGGGGAAAAAGAAAAATTCCTAAATGCCGGTATGAATGATGTTGTATCAAAGCCGATACAGATAAAGGAAATTTGTGAAAAAATAAAACATTATGTAAAATAAAAGAGTGAGGTAAAAATGGCAGGAAATTTGACAAAGGATATGACTGTAGGTCATCCGAGAAAAATAATACTAAGCTTTGGTGTTCCGCTGCTTTTGGGTATGCTTTTTCAGCAGTTTTACAGTATGGTTGATACTATTATTGTAGGGCGTTTCTTAGGAGTGGATGAGCTTGCAGGAGTGGGCTCTACAGGAGCAATAAATTTTATGGTTATTGGCTTTTGTATGGGTGTATGCAATGGGTTTGCCATACCTATATCACAATGCTTTGGAGCAAAGGATTATAAAAATCTCAGAAAATATGTGGCAAACTGTGTATGGCTGTCAATTTTCTTTGCAGTAATAATGACGGTTGGAGTATCTGTTTTTTGTAAGGATATACTTAAGCTTATGGATACTCCTTCGGACATATTTGATTATGCCTATGACTATATATTTATTATATTTTTAGGAATACCGGTTACATTTTTATACAATATTCTCTCTGGAATTATAAGGGCGCTGGGTGACAGCAAGCTGCCCCTTGTCTTTCTTGTGGTATCGTCTTTGTTAAACATTATACTTGACTTTGTTACTATTTTATGGCTTGGTATGGGTGTGGACGGGCCTGCGTGGGCAACCGTCATATCCCAGGGTGTTTCCGGTATACTTTGTCTTATATACATGATAAAAAAATATGAAATCCTTCGTGTCAGAAAAGACGAATGGAGACTTGAGAGACATCATGCAGTTATGCTTTGCAGAATGGGTATTCCCATGGGACTGCAATATTCAATAACAGCCATAGGAAGCGTTATTTTGCAGACGGCAGTAAATTCACTTGGTTCATCAGCGGTGGCAGCAGTTACGGCAGCAAATAAGGTAAGTATGTTTTTCTGCTGTCCTTTTGATGCCATGGGATCAACGATGGCTACATATGCAGGTCAGAATATAGGTGCGGGAAAACCGGACAGAGTCACAAAGGGTATGCTGTCATGCTCGGCGATGGGATTAATATATTCTGTTGCAGCCTGTATTATACTTGTTATATTCGGTGAACAGCTTTCGTCTATATTCATAGATAAAAGCGAAGCATCAAATGCAGGAATTCTTCACGATGCATGGCTTATGCTTGTGTGGCTTTCGGCATTCTTTTTCCCGCTGGCCCTTGTAAATATCATAAGATTTACAATTCAAGGCTTAGGCTACAGTGAACTTGCCATACTGGCAGGAGTATGTGAGATGATAGCAAGAGCCCTTGTAGGCTTTGTATTTGTGCCAATGTGGGGATATATTGCAGTATGCACGGCAAGTCCTCTTGCATGGATATTTGCAGATATCTTTTTGATTATAGCTTACATATATGTAATAAAGCGGGTAAAGAGAAAGCTTCTGGCAGCATAGCATAACATAATAGGAGAGAAAACAATGGTTATAGGAATACTTGCCCATGTGGATGCAGGCAAAACTACATTATCAGAAAATATACTTTACAGGACTGGCGCCATACGTTCCATTGGCAGGGTAGACCATGGTGATACATTTTTAGATACTGACGCTATGGAGAAAAAGCGTGGAATTACAATATATTCTAAGGAAGCAGTATTTAAGCTGGGAGATAAAACAGTGTGCCTTATAGATACTCCGGGACACGCAGATTTTTCGGCGGAGATGGAGCGCACACTGCAGGTTCTTGATTATGCCATACTGGTAATAAGCGGAACAGACGGAGTGCAGGCTCACACCGCCACTCTTTGGAGACTTTTGGAAATGTATAATATACCTGTATTTATTTTTGTAAATAAAATGGATTTGACAGGGGCAGACAGACAAAAGGCTATGTCATCCATAGAAAAGCTTACAGGCGGACAGGCTGTGGATTTTACGGATATTTCTGCGGCTGATACTATGGAAGCCATAGCCATGTCTGACGAGGAAACGCTGGAATACTATATGGAGACAGGAAAGGTGGAGGACAAATCCATTATTATTCTTATATGGCAGAGAAAGCTATTTCCGGTGTTTTTTGGTTCGGCATTAAAGGATGAAGGAACAAGTGAATTTTTAGACGGATTTGGAAAATACACAATAGAAAAGGTATATGGTGATAAGACAAGAGCCAGAGTATTTAAAATAGGACGTGATGAAAACGGAACAAGGCTTACATATGTAAAAGTATCAGGAGGAGAGCTTTCCGTAAAAACCATTGTAAGCTGTAAAACGGAAGACGGTAAGCTTACAGATGATAAGATAGACCAGATAAGGATATATTCAGGAGATAAATATATAACTGAAAACAATGTAAAAGCAGGCGTAGTATGTGCACTTACAGGACTCACCCATACAAAAGCAGGACAGACAATAAAAGAAACGGACAATAAAACGTTAGAAATAGAAGAAACAAATATGCATACGCCTGTTATAGAACCTGTGCTTATGTACAGAGTAGTACTTCCAGAGGGAAGTGATACCTTAAAAGCACTGCGGCAGATAAGGGAACTTGAGGAAGAAGAACTCCAGCTTAATGTAGTATGGAACAAATATCTTAGCGAAATCTATGTAAAAGTAATGGGGAAAATACAATTAGAAATACTTAAAAGTGTTATATTTGAAAGATTTGGATTAGATGTGGAATTTGATTCGGGAAATATAGTTTACAAGGAAACTATTGCTGATACAGTGGAGGGTGTAGGTCATTTTGAACCCCTCAGGCATTATGCAGAGGTACATTTTATTATGGAGCCTATGCCACAGGGAACAGGTCTTATATTTGATACGGAATGCAGTGAGGATATTCTGGAAAAAAGCTGGCAGAGACTTATACTTACACATCTTAAGGAAAGAGAACATATAGGAGTACTTACAGGCTCACCGATTACTGATATGAGGATAACGCTGGCAGCGGGAAAAGCCCATCAGAAGCATACTGAGGGAGGCGATTTCAGACAGGCTACCTACAGGGCAGTAAGGCAGGGACTTATGGAGGCTCAGTCGGTACTTTTAGAGCCATATTACAGCTTCAGACTGGAACTTCCTTCAGAAATGATAGGACGTGCCATGAATGATATACAAAGAATGTACGGAACTTCACAGACTACGGAAAATAATGGGGAAATGGCAGTATTGGAGGGAAAATGTCCCGTGGCAGCCATGTCAGAATACCAGACAGAGCTAAACTCATACACAAAAGGAAAGGGAAGAATATTTCTTACGGTAAGCGGATATGACAAGTGCCACAATCCGCAGGAAATAATAGAAAAAATTCACTATGATGCTGAAAGTGACACGGAAAATCCTGTCGGTTCCATGTTCTGCGCCCAGGGTGCAGGCTTTTATGTGCCATGGAATGAAGTAAAACAAATGATGCACTTAGAGAGCGTATTAAAAAATAACAATAAGGAGTTTATACTGAAAGAACCTGTCTCACAAAAAAATGATGAAAATATGAAATATTATGGTGGAGAGGATGAGCTTAAGGAGATTTTTGAGCGTACCTTTAAAACATCATATCATGGCTTAAGAGAATCAGAAAAAGAAAAGCAGCACAATCCTTATAAAAAAACAAACACCTACAAAAAAGAATATACAGGAAAGCCAAATGTTGGCGGAAATACAGCAAAAACAGAGTTATCAGGTAAATCCAAGACCATTATGGAGGATTATCTTCTGGTAGACGGCTACAATATAATATTTGCATGGGATGAGCTTAATAAGCTTTCAAAGGTAAACTTAGACAGTGCAAGAATGAGTCTCCTTGAAATAATGTGTAACTATCAGGGCTTTATGGGAGGACAGCTTATTGTAGTATTTGATGCTTATAAGGTGAAGGGGAATAAAGGAAGCGTGGAAAAATATAAAAATATATATGTAGTATATACAAAGGAGGCAGAAACAGCCGACCAGTATATAGAAAAGACCGTCCACAGTATAGGAAAAAAGCACAGAGTAACAGTAGCCACTTCAGACAGACTGGAGCAGATGATTATACTGGGAGACGGTGCCGTAAGAATGTCGGCAGCAGGTTTTAAAGATGAGGTAGAAAGAGCTGTGAGGGATATAAGAAGTATAATAATGGATTAAGAGAGAGTTTCAGGCACAGGGGCAGCACCGGTTTTAAAGATGACTCAGCGTGGCCGAAGGCAGGGGAGGTGTATAGTACTTTCTTAAGC
>CAMENQ010000162.1 GCA_945928585.1 uncultured Roseburia sp.
CATCAAGAACTGCTCCTCTTGTGACAAGGTTTCGTCCAAGGCGGTCCACCACCGACTGGTCTATTTTCATGCCAGGCTGTAATTGTCTGGTTCTCATTAATTTTCTTCTAATCAAAGCTTATTCTCCATTGTGTATATTATTTTTTTATTAATATTATATCTCATTTTGTAAAAGTTTCAATTATATTTTTAATACCACCTGGTCATCGGCAACTCATTATTTACATCATTTGAAAACAATATCTGATGAACATCCACCACACCATTTTTAAAGCTTGCCGCACACGCACAGAGATACATCTCCCACATCCGCACAAACCTTTCATCAAACATTTTCCTTACCTCCTCCTTATGCTCCTGAAAATTATCATTCCAGCATAAGAGTGTTTTGCAGTAATGCCTTCTGAGGCTTTCTACATCTATAGTATAAAATCTCATATCTCCTGCTATGTGCATAATTTCCCTTAAACTTGGTATTACTCCGCCGGGGAAAATATATTTTTTAACCCACGCATCTCCCGGATATTCCTTTAATGCACTTATATAATGCAGCAAAAATAATCCGCCCTTATTCATTATGGATTTTACACAATCCATAAATTCTTCGTAGTTTCCCCTGCCTACATGCTCTATCATTCCCACACTTACTACTCTGTCAAATTTTAATCCTGTAGCCGGTAAATCCCTGTAGTCTAAAAGCATAACATCTATATATTCTTCCAGTTTTTCCTTTTTTATCCGTTCCTCAAATTTCTTTTTCTGCTCTTCGCTAAGTGTTATTCCGGTTCCATGAACCTTGTATTTTTTTGCTGCCTGTATAAGAAGAAATCCCCAGCCGCAGCCTATGTCACACAGGCTCATACCCTCTTTTAAATCCAGTTTTTCCAATATTCTATAAACCTTATTGTACTGGGCATCATGAAGTGTATCGGACTCATTTTTAAAATATCCGCAGGAATAGCTTAAGCTGTCATCAAGCCACATACTGTAAAAATCATTTCCCAAATCATAATGTGAAGATACCTCTGTTTTTTGATTTTTCTTTGATTTTGATGAAAAAAGCAGTGATTTCAGCTTTCTATGATCTGTAGAAAATTTGTTTATCTGCCCAAGAAATGAATTTAATGCTTCATATAAGTTTCCCTTTATTTCCAGTTCTCCGTCCATATATGCTTCTCCTAAAGCAATGGATGTACTTGTAACCATATCCTTTACTGCCGGCATATGATGAAAAACAACCGAAAAACGCGGACTTCCGTTTCCTATCTCATATTTTTCTCCGTTTACCTCCATCTCAAAGGGACATTCATCAAATTTACTCATAAATTTTACAAACTGTTTATCTGCCATTTTCATATATGTTTACCTCACTATAAATGTTTTTATAATAATTGTATCCATATATTTCTTTTTTAACTCTTATTTATTTAAAAAAGATGCCTGGAAAGCCACCTGTGTTTTTCCGGACACCTTTATCACATATTACGAACACTACAAAAACGCCTGATTTTAACCCGGCGTTTTTATTGTCCTTTATATTTTTTGTTTTTATTTTTGCTTTTTCTCTATTTTTTCCATACCGCCCATATAAGGTCTTAAGGCTTCCGGTATTCTTACTGAACCGTCTGCCTGCAGGTTATTTTCAAGGAATGCAATTAACATTCTAGGTGGTGCCACTACTGTGTTATTAAGAGTATGCGCAAAGTATTTATTGCCATCTGCTCCGTTTACTCTTATCTTAAGTCTTCTTGCCTGTGCATCACCAAGATTTGAGCAGCTTCCTACCTCAAAATATTTCTTCTGTCTAGGCGACCATGCCTCAACATCAATGGATTTCACCTTAAGATCGGCTAAGTCTCCTGAACAGCACTCTAATGTTCTTACAGGTATATCAAGGCTTCTGAATAAGTCTACTGTATTCTGCCACAGCTTATCAAACCACATTTTGCTTTCTTCAGGCTTACATACGACTATCATTTCCTGCTTTTCAAACTGATGTATTCTGTAAACACCACGCTCCTCTATGCCGTGAGCGCCCTTTTCTTTTCTAAAGCATGGCGAATAGCTTGTCAGTGTGTATGGCAGCTTTTCCTCCGGCAATATGGTATCTATAAATTTGCCTATCATTGAATGCTCACTTGTACCTATAAGATATAAATCCTCGCCCTCGATTTTGTACATCATGGCATCCATCTCTGCGAAGCTCATAACTCCTGTAACTACATCGCTTCTAATCATAAAAGGAGGAACACAGTATGTGAAGCCTCTGTTTATCATAAAGTCTCTTGCATATGAAATAACTGCTGAATGTAATCTTGCAATATCTCCCATAAGGTAGTAAAATCCGTTTCCTGCCACTCTTCTTGCAGAATCAAGGTCAAGACCGTCGAAGCTTTCCATTATTTCTGAATGATAAGGTATCTCGAAATCAGGAACTACAGGCTCTCCGAATTTTTCTATTTCTACATTTTCGCTGTCATCCTTACCGATAGGTACGCTTTCATCAATAATGTTTGGTATAACCATCATTATAGTTTTTACCTTTTCGTTAAGGAGAGCCTCTTCCTTCTCCAGCTCAGCAAGTCTTGAACTCTTTTCCGTAACCTGCTTCTTAACTTCCTCTGCCTCTTCCTTTTTGCCCTGAGCCATGAGAGCACCTATCTGCTTTGCTATCTTATTTTTCTCGGCACGGAGTGCATCTCCCTCTGCCTTTGCTGCTCTTGCCTTTACGTCAAGTTCAATAACCTCATCCACAAGTGGAAGCTTCTTATCCTGAAATTTATTTTTAATATTCTGCTTTACAATATCAGGATTTTCTCTTAAAAATTTTATATCTATCATTTTTTTCTCCATTTCTATGCGTCTTAGTGTGTGTTAGGAGTTTGTTCGTCGAAGCGTTACCTCGTTTGCAGAGTATATTATAACTCCTTACTCTGCAGGTGCGAACTGTAACGCTTCAAGACCTTACCCTATATTATTTTACTGCTGTGCAGCATCCTCTTCCTTTTTTTCAACCTCTGTACATGCAATGCACAAGTCCTCTAACTGCTTGTCATCAACTACGTTTGGAGCATCTGTCATAAGACATGACGCATCCTTTACCTTAGGGAATGCAATAACCTCTCTTATGCTGTCTTCCTTTGCCATAAGCATAATAAGTCTGTCAAGTCCGTAGGCAAGTCCTGCATGTGGAGGTACTCCGTATTTGAATGCATTTAACAGGAAGCCGAATCTTTCATAAGCGTCCTCCTTGGAGAAGCCAAGAACCTCAAACATTTTTTCCTGTACGTCACTCTGGTATATTCTGACGCTTCCTCCGCCGATTTCAGTACCGTTTAATACTATATCATATGCCTTTGCCCTTACCTTTCCCGGATCTGTGTCAAGAAGCGGTAAGTCTTCTTCCATTGGCATAGTAAACGGATGATGCATGGCAACATATCTTCCCTGCTCCTCAGAATACTCCAAAAGAGGAAATTCTGTAACCCAGAGGAAATTAAAGGTATTCTTGTCAAGTAAGCCTAATTCATCTGCTATATGAATTCTTAAGGCTCCCAACACATCATATACTATTTTATTTTTGTCAGCTGCAAATAAAAGCAAATCTCCAGGCTTTCCATCAAGTCTCTCCGTAAGTGCTTTAAGCTCATCTTCTGTCATAAACTTGGCAAATGATGACTTATATGTGCCATCCTCATTTATTACAAGATAAGCAAGTCCCTTTGCACCGTAGCCCTTTGCAAATTCAACAAGTGCGTCTATTTTCTTTCTAGGCATATTTCCCTGTCCGTTTGCATTGATACCTCTTACTGAGCCGCCATTTTCCAGTGCTCCCGTAAATACACCAAAGCCACAGGTCTTCACAATATCAGATACATTCTTAAGCTCCATGCCAAATCTTGTATCAGGCTTGTCTGAACCAAATCTGTCCATAGCCTCCTGCCAAGTCATTCTCTGTATAGGAAGCGGAACATCCACGCCTATTATCTCCTTAAAAAGCTTTGCTAAAAGTCTTTCATTTACATCTATAACATCATCAACATCAACAAATGAAAGCTCCATATCCACCTGTGTAAACTCAGGCTGTCTGTCTGCTCTTAAATCCTCATCCCTGAAGCAGCGTGCAAGCTGAAAATATCTGTCGTAGCCTGAGCACATAAGAAGCTGCTTAAACAGCTGTGGTGACTGTGGAAGTGCGTAAAAATTACCCGGATGTACACGGCTTGGCACAAGATAATCTCTTGCTCCCTCCGGTGTACTCTTTGTAAGCATAGGAGTCTCTATTTCAAGGAAGCCCTCCTCATCAAGGAATGTACGGATAAGTGTGGCCGCCTTGCTTCTCATCATAAGGTTTCTCTGAAGGTTTGGTCTTCTTAAATCAAGATATCTGTATTTAAGTCTAAGCTCATCCTTTGTATTTGTATCACTTTCAATAGGGAACGGAGGTGTGAGAGCCTCTGAAAGTATGCGAAGTTCTGTAGCTCTTATTTCTATGTCACCTGTTGCAAGGTTTTCATTGACTGCCGCCTCTCTTTTTGTAACCTTACCTACTACTGCAATAACAAACTCACTTCTAAGTGTTTCTGCCTTTGCAAATCCCTCTGCCAAAACATCATTTTCATCAAACACTATCTGCAGTATACCGCTTCTGTCACGAAGGTCTATAAATATAAGGCTTCCTAAATTTCTTCTTTTCTGAACCCAGCCCATCACTGTGACTGTCTCTCCTATATTTTTGTTTGAAACCTCTGTACATCTGTGTGTACGCTTCAAACCTTTCATTGATTCTGCCATTTTACTTCCTCTTTTCCTTTAAGTTAATTTTTCATTTCTTCCTTATAAAATTCTACAAACTCTGTGTAGCCTTCTTTTTCCAGATTTTCTTTCTGGAACTTTTTATTTTTATTCATACGTGCCACAAGCACCTGAGTTCCATCCTTTCTTGCCTCCTGTGCCTTTGCAATAATCTCACACAGTCTGTCCTTTGACACGCCCTTTTCTATAAGATAAGCCACCTTTCCTGCTGCTCCCGGCACCTTAAAGCCGCTTTCCATAAGAAGCAGGACTATACGCTCAAAGCCAATGGAAAATCCGCATGCAGGTGTATCATTTCCCGTAAACTGACCTACCATTTTGTCGTATCTTCCGCCACCGCCACAGCTTCCGCCAAATTCAGGAATGGCTATCTCAAATATGGTACCTGTATAGTATGACATACCCCTTACAAGGGTAGGGTCAAATATAATCTCAAAATCTGATGATTTCGTAGCACTTACACTTTCTATAATCTCCTCAAGATTAGTCCTTACGGTATCATCAAGAAAATCCTTTATCTTATCAGCCACAAAGCTAAGACCGTTTTCTGCAGTTTCCATACCCTTAAATAATTCAAGGTACTTATCTACGCTTTCTTTACTGTAGCCTTCCTTTAAAAGCTCCTCTTCTACGCCTTCAAGACCTATCTTATCCATTTTGTCAAGAATTATAAATACCGTATCATATTCACTTTCAGAAAATCCGCTGTAGGCTGCCATAGCCTTTAATATTCTTCTCTCATTTATTCTTATCTGAAAGCCCTTAAATCCAAGCTTTCCGAGAGTAGTGGTTGTGGCAAGAATAAGTTCTATCTCCGCAAGATTTGACGGCTCACCCAGTATGTCTATGTCACACTGATAGAACTGACGGTATCTTCCTCTCTGTGGTCTGTCTGCCCTCCACACAGGTCCTATCTGAAGTGCCTTAAATGGTGATGGAAGATTATTTGTGTTGTTTGAATAATATCTTACAAGAGGAACTGTTAAATCATATCTTAAACCTCCGTCTACTAAGTCCATCTCTTCCTTTGCCGTCTCAAGATTAAGCTTTTCACCTCTTTTTAATATCTTGAATATAAGCTTCTCATT
>CAMENQ010000163.1 GCA_945928585.1 uncultured Roseburia sp.
TGAGGAAGTGGCTGAGACTTCAGACACTTCCGAGTTACGGTCGGCGCTTAGAAAACAGCCACAACATATGAATAAAATTTCTAATTGTCTCCGAAGTTTCCCTACATAATATACAACCGCCATCCGTGAGCACCCCGGTACGGACAGCCGCATCATTTTCTTAATTTCACATCCTCCCTGGCTTTAATGAAATCTATCTTTTCACAAAATGTTTATACTTATTTTATTGACATATAATTCCATAAAGAATATAATTTCAAACACTGTCAAAGGATTTGCCATATATAATTGTATAACATATATATTCTGCAAAAATATATGGCATTGACTGTAGAATATTACGATTTATTAGTATAAAAATTAGTGAAAGGAAGAAAGGGAATGATTAAAATACTGAAAAATCTCCATAAGCAGCAGACAGGATTTATACTGCTTAGTGTAGTCTGCATAGTGCTGCAGGTCTGGCTTGATTTAAAACTGCCGGATTATATGTCGGAGATAACACTTTTGGTACAGACAGAAGGCTCAGAAATGTCTGAGATACTTAAAAATGGAGGTTTTATGCTCTTATGTGCACTTGGAAGTATGGCAAGTGCAGTGGTAGTAGGCTTCTTTGCGTCAAGAATAGGAGCAGGACTTGCGAAAACCTTAAGAGAAAGAGTGTTTAAAAAGGTATTGGGATTTTCTATGGAGGAGATAAATAACTTCTCCACAGCCAGCCTTATTACACGTTCAACAAACGATATTACACAGGTGCAGATGGTCATAACAATGGGACTTCAGGTTATGATAAAAGCACCAATATTAGCAGTGTGGGCTGTTATTAAAATAGCAGATAAAAGCTGGCAGTGGACACTTGCGACAGGTGTGGCAGTAGCTGTAATGATAACCATGCTTCTAGTTCTTGTTCTGTTTGCACTTCCAAGATTTAAGGTAATACAGACACTTACAGATAATTTAAACAGAGTTACAAGAGAAAATCTGTCGGGACTTCGTGTCGTAAGAGCATACAATGCAGAGGACTATCAGGATGCAAAATTTGAAAAGGCAAACAGTGACCTTACTTCAAATCATTTGTTTACAAACAGACTTATGGCAATAATGGCTCCGACCATGACAGCCATAATGTCAGGTATATCTCTTGCCATATACTGGATAGGGGCATACATTATAAATGAAGCCAAGCTTTCAGAAAAGGCAGTGATGTTTTCGGATATGGTAGTATTTTCTTCATATGCAGTTCAGGTAATAATGGCATTTATGATGATTGCCATGATATTTGTTATGCTTCCAAGAGCACAGGTATCAGCAAACCGTATAAATGAAGTGCTTGACACAAAAACAAAAATATTCGACGGAAAAGTAACAGACGGAAAAGAAAATATGACAGGTGAGGTAGAGTTTAAGGATGTAAGCTTTATGTACCCTGATGCCAAAGACAATGTACTCCACCATATAAGCTTTTCAGCTCACAAGGGAGAGACGGTGG
Organism: uncultured Roseburia sp.; assembly: GCA_945928585.1. Lineage (GTDB taxonomy): Bacteria > Bacillota > Clostridia > Lachnospirales > Lachnospiraceae > CAG-303. The sequence continues at coordinate 1,490 of CAMENQ010000163.1, forward strand.
CATTTATAGGAGCTACGGGAAGCGGAAAAACTACACTTGTAAATCTTGTGCCAAGATTTTATGATGCAACAGAGGGACAGATTCTTGTAGACGGTGTAGATGTAAAGGATTACACACAAAACGCACTTCACAAAAAAATAGGATATGTTTCCCAAAAAGCAGTGTTATTTAGCGGAAACATAAAGGAAAATATAGCCTTTGGTGACAATATTCCTGAAAATACAGATGAGCAGGAAATACAGCAGGCAGTAAGAAAATCCATGGAAATCGCACAGGGAAGCGAGTTTGTGGATAAACTTGATGACGGTTATGAATCACTGGTTGCACAGGGCGGAACAAATTTCTCAGGAGGACAAAAGCAGAGAATGTCCATAGCCAGAGCCATAGCCAGAAAACCGGAAATATATATATTTGATGATTCATTTTCAGCACTTGACTATAAGACGGACAGAGTCCTTAGAACTGCCTTAAAGAAAGAAACAGAAGGCGTAACCTCTCTTATAGTTGCACAGCGTATAGGAACCATAAAGGATGCAGACAGAATAATTGTGCTTGAGGACGGAGAGATAGTCGGAAACGGTACACATAAGGAGCTTATGCAAACCTGTAAGACATATCAGGATATAGCTTACTCACAGTTATCAAAGGAGGAAGCAGACAATGAATAATAGAAGACCGCCAGTGATGGCAGAAAATGATAAGGTATCAAAGGGAGCTATAAGAAAGCTTTTATCCTACTGTAAAAAATATGTAGCTGTCATTGTTATAGCACTGGTATTGGCCTGTGCAGGAGCAGTATTTAATGTTATGGGGCCAGATAAGCTAAGTGATATGACAAATGTTATCGTAGAAGGAATAATGACAGGCATCGATATGGTAAAGTTTGAGGATATAGCATTTTTCCTGCTTACCATATATATATTAGGTTTTGTGTTTAATTATATACAGGGCTTTATTATGGCAACAGTTACACAGAAAATATCAAAAAAGCTCAGAAGTGATATTTCTGATAAGATAAACAGACTGCCTTTAAAATATTTTGACAGCACAAGCTTCGGTAATGTATTAAGCCGTGTAACAAATGATGTGGATATGATTTCACAGACAATAAACAATTCACTTGGAACACTTGTTACATCTGCTACAACATTTCTTGGTGCATTGTTTATGATGTTTTACACAAACTGGATAATGGCAGTTTCAGCTATAGTATCTACATTCTTTGGCTTTGGCATAATGATGTTCATAATGAAAAAGTCACAGAAGCACTTCGTGTCACAGCAGAGAGAGCTTGGAAACATAAATGGCCATATCGAAGAAATATATTCAGGACATAATGTGGTAAAGGCATATAATGATGAAAAGAGAGCAGAGAAGGTTTTTGATGAAATAAATGACAGACTGTATGACAGTGTGTGGAAAGCACAGTTTTTGTCAGGAATAATGATGCCTCTTATGGGATTTATAGGAAACCTGGGATACGTTGTAGTATGTGTTATAGGTGCCATCCTTACTCATAACGGAACCATTGAATTTGGTACTATCGTTGCCTTTATGATATATATCAGACTCTTTACAAATCCTCTTTCACAGATGGCACAGGTCGCTACAAATATGCAGTCTGCAGCGGCAGCAGCAGGAAGAGTATTTGAATTCCTTGAAGAGAAAGAGCTTTCAGATGAAAGCCACAAGACAGTACGTCTTGAGCCTGCTGACACAAAGGGCGATGTTGAATTTAAGAATGTAGTATTCGGTTATGATAAGAGCAGAATCATTATACATGATTTTTCAGTTAAGACTAAGGCAGGTCAGAAGATAGCCATTGTGGGACCGACAGGTGCAGGAAAAACTACCATAGTAAATCTTCTTATGAGATTTTATGATGTAAACAGCGGTGAAATACGCATAGACGGCATCCCTACAAATGAAATGAAAAGAGAAAACGTTCATGAGCTGTTCTGCATGGTACTTCAGGACACATGGATTTTTGACGGCACCATAAAGGAAAATATTATTTATTCCAAGGAGGGCGTAACTGATGAACAGGTTGAGGCAGCATGTAAGGCAGTAGGTCTTCACCACTTTATAAAATCACTTCCAAATGGTTACGATACGATACTGGATGATAAGGCAAATCTGTCTGCCGGTCAGAAGCAGCTTATAACTATAGCCAGAGCTATGATAGATAATGCACCGCTTCTTATTTTGGATGAAGCTACAAGCTCTGTAGATACAAGAACCGAAGTCCTCATACAAGAGGCAATGGATAAGCTTACAGTAGGAAAGACATCATTTGTTATTGCCCACAGATTATCTACCATTAAAAATGCAGACCTTATACTGGTAATGAAAGATGGAGACATAATAGAAACGGGAAATCATGAAGAACTTCTGGAGAAAAAAGGGTTTTATGCAGATTTGTACATGAGCCAGTTTGCACAGTAAATCTATTAAAAAACAAGATAGAAAATAAGGTGCTGTCGCACTAAGAAAATTTTATACAGTACCCGTGTGCACTATGGATATATAATAATTCTAACGCATCGGAGACTGTAAGTAATTTTATCAATATAATATAGCTATGCACTAAGCTACGGTCAAAACTCGGAACAGGCTAAAAAGAAGCCTGTCCCTCAAACAGTTGACCTACGCTAAGTGCATAGCTATATTATATTGATAAATTACTAACAGCTCCTCCAGCGTTAGGATTATTATATATCCAATAAATTTCTAAATTTCTTTAAGTTTCTTTTCAATCTCCGAAGTAACAATCTTCAAAGCCTTAATTCGCGCATATTTCTTATCATTAGATTCAAGAATATGCCAAGGAGCAAAGGCAGTGCTTGTTTTTTTCAGCATTTCATTTACTGCAGTCTCATACAAATCCCATTTCTCACGGTTTCTCCAGTCCTCATCAGTAATCTTCCACTGCTTTTCAGGAGTGTTCTGTCTGTCAGTAAATCTCTCAAGCTGTGTATCCTTGTCTATCTGCACCCAGAACTTAATGATAACTGCATTCCAGTCAACAAGCTCCTTCTCAAATTCGTTTATTTCATTGTAAGCTCTTTGCCAGTCATTTTCGCTGCAGAAGCCTTCAAGCCGTTCAACCATTACGCGGCCATACCAAGTTCTGTCAAAAATAGCAATATGTCCGGTCTTTGGCAGTCTGCTCCAGAAACGCCACAGATAATGACGGGCTTTTTCGTGAGGCTCAGGACTTGCAATAGGGTGAACCTCATAGCCTCTCGGGTCAAGGGCCTCTGTAATACGCTTAATATTACCGCCCTTTCCTGCCGCATCCCAGCCCTCATAAGCTATGATGACAGGAACCTTTTTAAGATAAAGCTCATTGTGAAGCTCACGAAGCCTGCTTTGATATTTTTTAAGCTGCTCCTTGTACTCTTTATCAGTAAGAGATTTGTCAAGAGAAACATCCTTAAGCTTTGGCATTTTCTTCATAGGAAATACATTCTGTAAAAGAGGTACGGATAATGAGCTGTTTTTAAGTGCCGTATCTATACCCTGAACAAGATATTCAATAACCTGAAGTTCAGCCCACTTTTTATTTTCGGCGTCAATAAGGTACCATGGAGCACTTGACTGGTTAGTATCATACAGATATCTTTCAAAAATCTTTGTACATTTTTCATAATGCTTATTCTGCCATAAATCACTTTCAGTCACACGCCATGAAGCATTTTTATCTTCTAGCAGCCCATCAAGACGTTTCTTCTGTTCCTTCTCTTTAATATGAAAGAAAAACTTCATTACAAGATAACCATTGTCAGTAAGCTGTCTTTCAAAACGTTTAACACTGTCTATGCGGTTTTTGTACATATCCTCATCTATATTTTCAAACAGATAATCCTTTGTAATCTCATCCATCCATCCGCCGTCAAGAAACGTAAACTTTCCTGCCTGCGGTATCTTAACAAAATGTCTGTACAAAAATGGTTTTCTTTTTTCCTCCTCAGTAGGGGCAGTAGTAGTAAAAACCTTAAAAAATCTTGGATCAATATTTCTGATAAGGCGTCCAAGCACACTACCCTTTCCCGCAGCATCAAATCCCTCAAACAAAACAAGAACAGGAAGCTTCTTTTCTTTTATGGCAATCTGCTGTTTTTCAAGCTTTGCTACAGCCTCCTTATAGCGCAAATCAATCTCCTCCGGTTCCGGCTTTTCCGGTTTACTCCAATTCGTCAACATAAAAATACCTCCTAGTATAATAATGGTGTAGTCAATTAAGACTACTGGTTAATAAGTTTCTATAAATCAGATAACAGAAGAAGGGGTTCTCCCTTCATCAGATGTTATCGTAAATAATTATCATGTCTGACGGTTCCTGATAGACACCAGATAAAACATAAGGTAT
>CAMENQ010000164.1 GCA_945928585.1 uncultured Roseburia sp.
CCCAGCGCAATAAGCATAACAATATATCTTATTATATTTCTTCTCATTATTATTCAGCCTTTCCTACAGAACCAAATAACTCCATTTTCTCTTTAACTGTAGCTTTTATAGCCTCAAAGCCCGGAGCTAACAGTTTTCTAGGATCAAAGCCCTTTCCTTCCAGATCCTTTCCTGCTTCTATATACTTACGTGTAGCTTCTGCAAATGAGAGCTGACATTCTGTATTTACATTTATCTTTGCAACTCCAAGTGATATAGCCTTCTTTATCATATCAGCAGGAATACCTGTACCTCCGTGAAGTACTAAAGGCATATCTCCTGTCTTTTCACTTACTGCTGCCAGTGTTTCAAAGCTTAAACCTTTCCAGTTTTCAGGATATTTTCCATGAATATTTCCAATACCTGCAGCAAGCATAGTTACTCCAAGGTCTGCAATAGCCTTACACTCATTTGGATCTGCACATTCACCCTGACCGATAACACCGTCTTCCTCGCCACCGATAGCTCCTACTTCTGCCTCAAGGGACATTCCCTTATCCTTAGCTATCTTTACAAGTTCTGTCGTCTTATCTATGTTTTCCTGAATAGGATAGTGTGAACCGTCAAACATAATAGATGAAAATCCTGCTTCCACACACTTTAAACATCCTTCGTAGCTGCCGTGGTCTAAGTGAAGGGCTACCGGAACTGTAATCTTAAGTTCCTCAAGCATACCGTTTACCATACCTACTACTGTCTTATATCCTGTCATGTACTTGCCTGCACCCTCTGATACACCAAGTATAACAGGTGATTTTAATTCCTCTGCCGTCAAAAGAATAGCCTTTGTCCACTCAAGATTATTGATGTTGAACTGACCTACGGCATATTTGCCTGCCTTTGCTTTCTTTAACATTTCCTCTGCTGAAACTAACATAACTTATACCTCCGTTTTTGTTTTTGCTGATAACGATATTCTTAGTATACCTCATTTTCATTTTAAATACAAGCATTTGATATATTTGATAAATAGTTTGCGTATACACTTCTGGTCTTTGTATAATCCCTTAAGAACAGCCTCAGCCACTCCGGCTGCCTTATTCATTTCTTTTCTCCGGACACCCTCTTCGCTGTATACGGCCTTATCAAATATATAAAACATGTTCTCAAGTTCTTTTCTGTCAATGGTTTTTTCGTTACTCCTGTCTAAATATGTTACTATCGTATCTGCCATCTGCTCTCTTGTTCCATTTTTCTTAAACTTAATTACCGGCTTTATGCTTCGGGCCATTTCCATAAGCTGCTTCTCCCACATAACAGCTTCATCTGCCCTGCTTTTCCGCCGTATTACTTCATCATTTTTTCTGTCATAGTGGCTCTTTCTTCCAAGTATAACAGTAACAATAGCTACTACGGCAAGAAGCGATGCAATATATTTATTTTTCATAAATCCAAACAAATCTGCTCCTTCATCAGCTTCTTTTTCGTCGGTATCTTTGTCTGCTTTTTCTGCCAATGTAGTTTTCTGTTCTGCATTTGCTGTTGTAGTTTCATTTGGATTTTTGTTTACGTTACCGTTATTTCCTGAATTTCCGGTTGTTGCAGGCTCATTTTCCGTGTTATCCCTGTATTTGTAATTTATGCCTGTATATCCCGGTGTGGTTTCTATCGGAATAAATCCCAGTCCGTCTATATATATTTCAGTCCATGCGTGTGCATTGTCATCCTTTACCTCTACTGTAATTGTATTATTCTTGTAATAATCTATTAAGTCCGCAGCTTGTGGCTTTACATAATAGCCTTCCACATATCTTGCAGGAATTCCGTATATTCTGAACATTTCTGTTGCAATGGTGGCAAAATATGTGCAGTAGCCTTTTTTCCGTTCCATAAACTGCTCCAGAAAGTCCCGCCCGTTTTCAAGCTTTCCGGGCGAAAGAGTGTATTCGTAATTTTTATCAAGATAATTGCATACTGCCTTTATATACGGCTCATATCCTATGTTTTCCGGTCCGTCATGAAGATTATAAGTAATTCCGTCTATAGTATATTCCCATGGCATTTCATTTTTTAATCTTTCACCTGCTGTTTCACTACCGTCATACTTTGAATAATATTCATATACAATTTTTTCGTAGTTTTCTTCTTTTTTACAATACTTAGTATATCCCGATTCATAAGCAGCCTCCATATATTTCTGCAGATTTTCCATTCCCTGCAGCTGGTACACCTCATATGTTTTCGGACCATATGCATTGTTTATAATTACACCATCCTTTGACAATACTATATCCGGCGGAACATATGCCCCATATGGAATATAATATGTTAAATCGTTTTCATACATATTTTCTATTTTTACTCTGCCTCTGTAAAAATTAACCACTCCTAAAGACTGTGTGTCATTCTTTTTCTCAGACATTATATAATATGGAAGATTGTATACTTCATGGAAAAGAAGCTGTCTTTGTGTCATCTTTTCACTCATTTCAGCATTTTTGTCATCATCCGGAACATCCCAACTGCTCCCTGTATATTCACTTCCTATATACCCTCTGAGATATAATGGGAAATTCAATTCACCTGTAACTTCTACATTAAGAACTGTTTTTCCCGAATACTTAACCTTATCTACCGTTCCAAGTTTTCCTTTATTTGCTCCTCCTGTTGCTATATTACTGTTTCCGTCATTATCTTCCAATCCAAAATTTTCCATCATAATATTTATTTCTGACTTCAAATCCACTAAAAAACCCGGTCTGTGATATCCCTTTAATACATTTATCATCATGATTGCAAAAGCCACGCACATAACCGCATATGACAGCACGGCGCCAATATTTATTGTCGACTCGTAAAATGCCTTTTTTCGCACCCGTTCCTCTGCCTTTACTATATTTTTGTATGTAATGCTGTAAGCAAGAAGACCACTGATATATACTACATACATAACAGTACAGACACCGCTTGGAACACAGCCATACGCAAAGCACAGTGCAATAAATGGTATTGTGATTATCATATGAATAATAACCGTTACGCTGTTCCATGTAAATGCAAAAAGCAATACTGCAAAAACAAATGCAATAAGTGCCACAAAACATGATATTTCATAACTTCCGCTTTCAGTCAGTCCATATGATGTTTCATGGTATACCATACTTTTGCCAAATGCCATAACTGTCTGAACTGCACCGTTTATAATATTTTTTATTCCTATTAAAAACAAAATACCAATAAAAGCCGCTGCCAGGTATATTATTTTTATTACCTTTTTCTTTATAAAGACAGAAATAAACATTATTGCAACGGCTGCCAAAGGATACATTATCACCTTAAAAGGTGTACTGTTATACACTACAAGCACATCATAAAATATAAGTGCAGGTGATATGCTTCCGAACAAAACAAACAGCATACGCACAATATATGTATATATTTCTACGTCTTCATTGTCCTTGTTTATATACAGTTCCTCTCCAAAGGCAGCTAACGGCTTGTCCTTCTCGTCCGGAGTTTCCATATTTATACCTATAATTTTTGCCTCCTGAATTACAAGCTCCTCTATAGTATTGTCCTTGTCAGAATATAAATCATCCCAATCTATATAATAATCTGACAGACTTATGTAATCTGCCAGCATTTCTTTTGTGATTCTTGAAGATATGAGAATATTGCTGCCTGTCCCAATGCAACTCCCAAAGTTTTCACATACCGTATTCACAAAGCTGCTGTCATTTATATCTAAATATAATATATCGTCTTTATTTAATTTTATGCAGCCATTATCACTGCCTGTAAAAGCATATATATTTATATGGTCATTATCTTTTTCAAGTTCATTAAGCAGACTGAAAAGTCTCCTGTAAAACCTGTCAACTCCTGCCGCAGTTATCTTTTTATTTGCCGGCTTTCCATAATCTATAAATACATTTACCTGATTTTCTATGGGAAAGCTGTATCTTTTTACTATAAGCTCATCTGTCTTTATGCTTAATTTCCAGTGAATATCCTTTATGTTGTCGCCGGTCTGATACCGGTTCATATCAAATATCTGTGATTTATCATAGCCGGGAATATTATCTGCATACTCATCGCCTTCTTCTTTATACTGCATATTATTCTCTACCGTTACAAACATATCCTCAAGATTTTTTGGCATAACCATAATTCTTAGAACTGAACCTATCTTTTTTTTAGTACACGTAAGTCCCAAAACATCATTTATTTTAATTCTTTTAAGTCTTACAAGAATATATCCGCTGTAATTTGGGCAGAACTCCATTGTGCAATATCTTTCCGTATAGGACATAAGGTTTGTAACCATTTTACATTCTTCCTTATTTCCAAGGGAATCTTCTATTTCAAATGTAAGTTCTACTCTGTTAGCCGGAAGAAAAAAATGATTGCTTATAACCGCCGTTATTTTTATTGGTTTGCTTTCCTCTGTCTTTATTGTGCTAGACATCCATTTTACATAGATAGAAGATTTCGCTATATACATTAAGATAATTAATATAACCGGCAGCAGTACTGCCACCACAAATATTCCCTCCATCAGTACACCATTATACATAAGCATAATCCAAAAGGATACTGCCAGTATAATCAGGTACATAATACGTCTTTTTACCATATTTTCTCCCCTTTATCTGTCTGTCACATCCACACTGCCAATTATATTGTTAATAATCTGCTCTACACTTAAATGACCTGCTCTTGCCTTTCCCGAAAGAAGTATTCTGTGATTTATAACAGGATTTATCATAGACTTTACATCATCAGGAACAACATAATCCCTTCCATGTATATATGCCATAGCCTTTGATGCATTTACTATTGCTATAGTTCCTCTCGGACTTACTCCTAAGAGTATATTTTCATCCTTCCTTGTTTTATTTACTATGGATACGATATACTTATATATATCATCATGAACATATACCCCTGACACCTCATTCTGGATGTCTATAACTTCCTTCATGGTAATGACAGGATTTATGCTTTTTGTAATATCTTCATTTCCCTCTTTAGATTTAAGCATATTTATTTCGCTGGCAGAGTCCGGATAACCCATTGAAAGTCTCATCATAAATCTGTCAAGCTGTGATTCAGGAAGCATTGAAGTGCCTATGGAACCAATAGGATTCTGGGTTGCCATTACCACAAAAGGCTTTTTAAGCTCATATGTGTTCCCGTCTACTGTTACTTTTTTCTCTTCCATTGCCTCAAGAAGTGCTGACTGTGTTTTTGATGACGTTCTGTTTATTTCATCTGCAAGAAAGAAGTTGCTCATAATTACTCCTTCCTTATACTCAAAAGCTCCTGTTGCTTTGTTATACATAGAAAATCCAGTAACATCTGATGGCATAACATCAGGCGTAAACTGCATTCTGCTGTAAGAGAGGCTCATTGCCTTTGAAAATGTAATTGCTAATGTGGTTTTTCCAACACCCGGTATATCCTCCAACAGTACATGGCCTCCTGCTATAATGGCAGCAAGAACATTTTTTACTATAGTTTCCTTACCTATTATAACCTTATTAATTTCCTGCATTATTTTCCTGCATTTTTCTGCACCCGTCATTTTTTACTCCTCCACATATAATCTATTTCTTTTTAATTAGGTTTTCCTTAACCGTTACCATATATTTATTATAATAACATTAATTATTAGACTTTTCCACCATTTATTGTTATACTTATATAAAAGCACTTCTTTATGAAACTGCTTTATATGCCAGAAGAGACAATATTATTTTTGAGAAAGGATAT
>CAMENQ010000165.1 GCA_945928585.1 uncultured Roseburia sp.
ATGACCAGCTTACATCAAATTCACTTGAGATTTTTGCAAAACACTGGGAATCCATTCCAAAAGAAAAGAGAAATAATTACTGGTGTATAATTGCTAATTGTGAAGATAAGAATGGAAAGCTCATAGGGAAAGGTTTTCCTGAAGATATTAATAATAATGCAAAAAAAGCCCAGAAATTTGCATTTAGTACTATTGGTGAAAAGCATTACGGAATGAATGTCAGTGTCTTAAAGACAAAAAGGATATTTGATAATCCGCCGGAAGGTATTACATGGGTTTTTGAAAATGAGCTTTGGATTAGATTTCAAAGAGAATATTCAAGTTGGTTCATAAATGAGTGTACAAGAGTTTATAATGATGATTCACCGTCAAGATACACATCTGTAAAGTCTGTATCAAAAAGGGCACGTAACGATTACTATTATACACATATGAGAATTTTAAATAATACATTTGGCAAAGAAAAATGGCCGGTTAAGGTATGGATTAGAATGGGACTTATTACTGTATACAATGGCATTAATTCGGACCGTTCATTAAAATTAATTTGCAGTGATTGTAAATCTATATCAAATCGGTTATTATGCATATGTCTTTATCTGCCGTGTGTGGTAAGAAAAATTGTAAAATCCAGATAATATCGGAGGATTTAAATTTTTATGAAGGTGCTTATTACGGGAGCCAATGGGTTTGTCGGAAAAAATCTTTTGGATAGTCTGTTAAAGGATGATACAGAAATTGTTGCACTGGTAAGAGATAAATCAACATTGCAGCAATTTGACAATAAAGTAGTTGTAAAGGAATGCCCAATGGCGGATTATGCTAACTTGGATGCATCAGATGAGGCGTTCTTTGGCATAGACATTATTTATCATTTTGCATGGGCAGCAACCTCCGGCAACGGAAGAGCTGATGTTAAGCTGCAGCTGCAAAATGTGGAAAGTACTTGTGAGCTAGTTAAGTTTGCACATAAAATAGGTTGTAAACGTTTTATAAATGCATCTTCAATAATGGAATACGAAGCTATGAGCTATCTTATACAGGAAAAATGTAAGCCCGGAATGGGATACATATACAGTATAGCGAAGCTGTCCGCTGATTTTATGGCAAAAGTATTGGCAGGTAATTATGGTATTTCTTACAGCGGAGTAATTATTTCAAATATATATGGTGCAGGTGAGCATTCGGCGAGATTTATATATACCGTTTTAAATAAAATGATGGAAAATATAGAGATTGAGCTTACACACGGAGAGCAGCTTTATGACTTTATATATATATCTGATGCTACAGATGCGATAAAGTTGGTTGCAGAGTGTGGCTGTGCAGGCAGTGACTATTATATAGGAAATTCTGTACAGCGCAGATTGAAGGAATATGTGCTTGAAATGAAAGATGTAGCAGGAAGCACTTCTGAATTAAAATTTGGCAGTATTGATTTTAATGGCTCGATGAATGTGTATGATACAATAGATACTAAGAAAATGGAAAGAGAACTTAGTTTTATTCCAAAGATTAGCTTTGAACAGGGAATAAAGCTGCTTATATCTGACATAAATGGAGGCGATTGTCATAATGGGTAATTTTGGAATAAAGTCAGCAGAAATTGAAGATGTTAAGATTATTGAGCCTTTTTTTGTTGAAGACGAGAGAGGATATTTTGTAAAAAGCATAGAGAAAGATGTGTACAAGTCATTTGGACTGGATTTGGATATTTTTGAGGAGTTTGAAACCTATTCAAAAAAGGATGTCATCAGAGGACTACATTTTCAGACAAAAAATCCTCAGACAAAAATAGTAAGAGTAATAACCGGATCAGTATATGATGTGGTTGTGGATTTAAGAAGCAATTCACCTACATTCGGAAAATGGTGTGGCTTTGAACTCTCTGACAAAAATAAAAACAGTGTTTGGATTCCTGCAGGTTTTGCACACGGATTCAGAGCTTTGTCTGATGATGTTATTATGTCATATAAATGTATTGGGAAATATGAAAAGGGATATGACACGGGAATAATATGGAATGACAAGACGCTTAATATTGAATGGGGTATAGACAATCCTATTGTTTCAGAAAAAGACAGTAAGCTGATGAGTTTTTCAGAGTATAAGGCTGCATACTGTAAAGGAAGTTGTAACTGATGTTGTTCATCAAAGCCGGTAGTAACGGCATTTGATAAAATATTTTCAGTACATAATGCAAATAGTCAGGAGAAATAGATGAGTTTATCAAAAATATATTCATTAAGGGGATTTAAAGAGGCACCATTCAGGGATATTGTTTATGAGTGGGAAGACAAGTTAAGTGAACTTATGGGTCTTGATGTTATCAGTCTTGATGAAAAATGGGGGAAATCCTGCGAGGTATATAATAAATATTTAAGATTAAAGAAGTTCAGAAAACTGAATGTCTCAAAACCATATGGCATTGCATTTGTATTGGGAGTATATGAACTTGTATACATAAAGCGACTTAATTGTTTTCCTATATTTTTAGATTTATGGAATGCAGACTTCCGCTTTTTACTGAGAAATATGGGGACCAAACATCCATATGCGGTGACATCACTGGATGTATATGAAAAGATTAAAAGGTTGCAGCCAAAAAGTAAGGTCTACTATCTGCCGCTGATGATTTCTGATTCGTGGGTTACAAATGAGGTGCCACAAAAAGAGTATGATGTGATACAGATGGGAAGAAAAAATGAAGTGTTGCATCAGTTTATGCTTAGGTATGCTAAAGAGCATCCGGGTACAGAGTATGTATATTCGGAGCAGGGAAAATCGGATGGCAATCTGCACTATGTATCAACTGACGGAAGAAACATAAGTGACGTAGTTACCAGAGGTGATTATAAGGATATGCTATGCAAAGCAAAGATTAGCCTTGTATCATCACCGGGAATGGATAATTCCAGAAAATGTGCAGAAGATATTGACTTTCCGACACCGCGCTTTTATGAGTGTGCAACTCAGTACAGCTATATGGTAGGAAGATACAGTGACCACAAGGAGTTTGTAGTACAGGGAGTGGATAAGGTATGTCCTAATATAGCTGATTACAGTCAGTTTGAAGGTGTGATTAATAAGTATATTAGTTCAGATGACTTTTTACTAAAGAAGGAGTATGACGAATTTATTGGTACTCATGTTACATCGGCATGGATGAGTAAGCTTAATGCAATTATCAAAGAATTGGAGAACAGGTGATGAAATATTTGATATTAGGAGCCGGACCGGCAGGATTAACATTGGCAAATATGTTAAAACAGGCAGGTGAAGACTCATTTCTTGTCATAGAAAAGGAAAGTGTTGCAGGCGGTCTGTGCCGTTCTGTTGATGTTGATGGCACACCGTTTGACATTGGCGGAGGACATTTTTTGGATGTAAGGCGTCCGGATGTGAATGAATTTCTGTTTAAATTTATGCCTGAAGACGAATGGAATATATTTGACAGGGATAGTCGGATAAGTGTATGCGGGCAGATGATTCATCATCCTATGGAGGCAAACATTTGGGAGATGGACTTAATGCAGCAGGTTGATTATTTAAAATCAATTGCAGTAGCAGGCTGCAACACAGGGAAGGAAATGCCTGAACATTTTATAGATTGGATTAATTGGAAACTGGGAGACAGAATTGCAGCAGATTATATGATTCCATATAATAAGAAAATGTTTGCGGACGAGTTAAATGAGCTTGGAACATACTGGCTGGAAAAGCTGCCTAATGTCAGCTTTGAAGACACGTTATTAAGCTGTCTGACGAAAAAGGCCTATGGAAAACAGCCGGGGCATGCAAGATTTTATTATCCTAAAAAATATGGATATGGTGAGCTGTGGCTTAGGATGGCTGAAGCAATAAAGGATAATATTGTATATAATTCCGCTGTTTCAAAAATGGATTGTGCAAACAGGATAGTACAGACAGAGGACGGAGCAAATTATTCGGCAGATTATATTATAACAACTATTCCGTGGAATTCATTCAGGGAATTAATTGGTATGCCTGATAATATAAGAGAATCAAAGGAGCAGTTGAAACACAGCTCTGTAGAAACAAGATATTTTGATAAAAATCTGGATACGGAGGCACAATGGATATACTATCCTGATGAGAATCTGCCGTATCACAGAATACTTGTAAGGCATAATTTCTGTACAGGAAGCAGAGGATACTGGACTGAAACAAGAAAAGAGAGGGTAGATATGTTTAATGAGAAGGATAAGAAAAGATTCTCTTATCTCAATGAATATGCATATCCGCTCAATACAGTAAGTAAGCCTGCTGCTATTAAGAACTTACTGGACTGGAGTAAAGAACATAATATTATAGGCTTGGGACGTTGGGGTGAACATCAGCACTACAATTCGGATGTTGTTGTTGCATTGGCAATGGAGCTGGCTGAAAGTTTGTTAAACAGGTAAAAAATATGGGAAATGGCTCGATAAAGAAATATGTATTAATTAATGCATTTTCTAAATATTCCATTGTAATAATGAATATATTTTTTTCAGCGGCGCTTGCAAGAATTCTTACGCCGTCTGATTATGGAATAGTAGCAGTTGTTACAATATTTACAACATTTTTTCTGCGTATTTCAGATATGGGGTTCGGCTCTGCAGTAATACAAAGGCAGGATTTAAACAGTGAAGATGTAAATGAAATATATAGCTTTACATTTTATATAGCGCTTATCCTTGGAGTGTTATTTGCGGCATTGGGGGTTCCCATATCTTTATTTTATAAAAATAACGTATATGTACCAATATGTTTGCTATTAAGTGTATCTGTATTCTTTAATACGCTCAACATGATTCCTAACTCAGTTTTACTGAGGGACAAGTTATTTAAGAAAGTAGCAGTAAGAAATTTTCTTGTCAATATAATTGGATTTGCAGCGGCAATTTTAATGGCACTGGCCGGATGTAAATATTATTCTCTTATTGCACAGTCAATAATTGCCGCTATATTAAATTATCTGTGGAATAATCATACCGCAAAATTAAGATTTAGATTCAGGTCTTCATTTACCGCAGTGAAAAAGGTTACAGGATACAGCATGTTTCAGTTTGCCTTCAATTGGGTAAATTATTTTGAAACAAATGCAGACAACATTTTAATAGGAACTATGATGGGAAGTACGCCGCTGGCTTATTACGACAAGGCATACAGATTATTGGAATATCCCGTTGGGAATCTTGCCGGAGTAATAACACCGGTATTACATCCTGTATTAAAAGATTATCAGAATCAGAAGAAAATTTTGCTGAAAAAATATATTGATATACAAAAAATATTGTCGCTGTTGTCAGTAATTATTGTTGCAGTCTGCTTTACATGCAGCAGGGAGATAATAGCCATAATGTTTGGCAGTCAGTGGGGCAATGCAGTGTTAGCATTTCAGCTTCTCAGTATATCTATATATCCTAAGATGTTAATGAGTACATCAGGGATTGTGTACTGTAGTATAGGAAATACAAAACTTCTTTTTGTTGCAGGTGTAATCAATGCGGTAAACACAGTGGTATGGATTTTGCTGGGAATATGTCAGGGGGATATCGCAATTGTAGCACTTTTTGTATCTTTTGCTAACTGGATTAATATGATACTTACATTTTCTATATTAATATCAAAGGGATTTAAGGAAAGTGTCGTGGCATTTTTTGGAAAATTTGCAAAAGATATTGCTTTTATGGGGATAGTAACAGCATTGATATATATTGTTTCAG
>CAMENQ010000166.1 GCA_945928585.1 uncultured Roseburia sp.
TACAGTATTATTGAAATATCAGCCATGACAGGTGTGAGTAAAAAACGTATTGATATGTTTGTCAAGGAGGGGAAATTTACGACTGTTGACAGACAGAGAGAATGTATTATATGTCATCAGCCAATAGATTCAGGTGTATACTGTAAAAAATGTGCGCTTATGCAAATAGACAATTCAATAGAGGAAAGCAGGGCACAGAGAAAAATGATGTCAGGAACCATGAAAAACGATGATATGAAAGGTTTAATGCGTCATGGAAGAAAAGTTTAGCAAAAGAAATATAAGAAAAGGGATGATATTTTTACTGCTGTCTGTATTATGGATGGCAGTAATATTCATATTTTCATCACAAACGGGCGATGAGTCCGGAGAACAAAGTGATTTTCTGGCGTCGCTGGTATGTAAGCTGATACCGGTTGAATTGTCGGCAAACGGATTAAATAATCTTACATTTTTTATAAGGAAGCTGGCACATTTTACAGAATATGCCATTCTTGGAATACTGTATTACGAAATGATTTACAGCTTTAGCGAAAATAATAGTGACAGGAAACAGCAAAAAGATGAAATGCAGGATATAAACAAGGCAGAACATAAAAATAAACACACATCAAAAATAATGGTAGCAATAGTCATTGTGATGTGTATGTTGTATGCTTTATCGGATGAATTTCATCAGACCTTTACTGCCGGAAGAAGTCCTTCCATAAGAGATGTGTGTATAGATACATGCGGAGGTGCTGCAGGCTGTATGATAACATGGTTTATAATACATAAAAAAAGAAAAAACAGGCTGTATAGTAAAAAAAATGACAGATAAACAGCAGGTCGTCCCGTCGCATAAAACGCTCCGAAACGGAGATTAAAATATTGTAACAGAAGTGAGGAAATAAATATGATAGCAAAAAAAATGACAGGTTTTGTGGAAAACAATTCAGCCATAAGAGAGATGTTTGAAGAGGGAAAAAGACTGGCAAAGGAGTTTGGAGCAGAAAACGTATATGATTTCAGCCTTGGAAATCCAAATGTTCCTGCACCAAAGGCAGTTGATGATGCCATAAGGGATATTCTTGATAATGAAGAAACAACTTTTGTTCATGGATATATGAGCAATGCAGGTTATGAGGATGTACGAAATGATATAGCAGCTTCCCTTAACAGACGTTTCAAAACAGATTTTTCAGAAAAGAACATAATTATGACAGTGGGGGCAGCAGGAGGTTTAAATGTTATATTCAGGGCACTTCTTGATGCAGGAGATGAGGTTATTACATTTGCACCATATTTTCTTGAATACAGGGCATATGTAAGCAATTATGACGGAGTGCTTGTAGAGGTAGCACCGAATAAGCCGTCATTTATGCCAAATCTTTCTGAGTTTGAAAAAAAACTTACGCCTAAGACAAAATGCGTCCTTATAAATAATCCAAACAATCCTACGGGTATCGTTTATTCAGAGGATATTATAAAGGATATGGTATCTGTTATAGAAAGAAAAAGCAAAGAATTTGGAACAGATATTTATCTTATCTCAGACGAGCCATACAGAGAACTGGCTTATGATGGCGTTAAAGTGCCATATCTTCCTCATTATTATGATAATACTATAGTAGGTTATTCCTTCAGCAAGTCATTATCACTTCCGGGGGAGAGAATAGGCTATCTGACTATACCGGATAAAATGAAGGATTTTGAAACGGTAGTATCAGCACTTACCATAGCTAACCGTATTTTAGGGTATGTAAACGCACCTTCACTTATGCAGAGGGCAGTTGCAAAAGCAATAGATTCAAAGACGGATGTGGCGTATTATGACAGAAACAGAAAGCTTTTAAGGGACACCTTAAAGGATATAGGCTTTGAGTTTACAGAGCCAAAAGGAGCTTTTTATCTGTTTGTTAAATCACCTGTTCCGGATGAGAAAGTGTTCTGCAGTATGGCAAAGGAGGAGCATATTATTATTGTGCCGGGTTCGTCCTTTGCGTGTCCGGGATATGTAAGACTGGCATACTGTGTATCATATGAAACCATAGAAAGGTCAATACCTGCATGGAAGCGTCTTATGGACAGGATAAAGGAAGGAGCATAAAAATGAAGGCATGGGAAAAAAATATTAGAAAAGTAGAACCGTATGTGGCAGGAGAACAGCCGAACAATAAGGATATGATAAAGCTTAATACAAACGAGTGTCCATATCCTCCGTCACCTAAGGTGACAGAGATAATAAAACAAATAGAAAACAATACAGATATGTTCAGACTGTATCCAGATAAGACTATGGGACCGCTTATAAAAGCATTGGCAGAATTTTATGATGTAGATGAGGATATGGTATTTGCAGGTGTAGGATCTGATGATGTTATAGCAAACTGTTTCCTTACATTTTTTAATTCAGATAAGCCTGTTTTATTCCCAAGGATAACATATTCATTTTATCCTGTGTGGGCAGACCTTTACAATATACCATACGAAACACCTTCTCTTAAAGAAGATTTTACCATAGACATAAATGACTATATGAAGGAAAACGGAGGTATTATAATACCGAATCCAAATGCGCCTACATCAGTATATATGGGACTTTCACAGGTGGAGGAAATAGTGAAAAATAATCCGGCCTCAGTAGTAATAATAGATGAGGCATATATTGACTTTGGTGGAGAAAGTGCCATAAAACTTACAAAAAAATATGACAATCTGTTGGTTGTCCAGACTTTCAGCAAATCACGTTCAATGGCAGGTATGCGTATAGGCTATGCTATAGGATGTAAGGAACTTATATCAGCACTTAATGATGTAAAAAATTCAATAAATTCCTACACATTAAATTATGTGTCCATACTTGCGGGAGAAGCTGCCGTAAGGGATAGGGAATATTTTGACAAAACAAGAAATAAGGTAATTACCACCAGGGAAAATGCCAAGAAAAGACTTGAAGAGCTTGGATTTACATTCCCTGACTCAAAAGCAAATTTCATATTTGCAACACATAAGGATTATAATATTACTGAAATGTTTGAATACCTCAGGGATAATAATATTTTTGTGAGACATTGGAATGACCCTCTCATAAAAGATTATCTTAGAATAACCATAGGAACGGATGAGGAAATGGAAAAGCTGTTTGAAAAGATGGAAGAATTTATGGAAAGTTGAAAGGATATAAAAGTATGATTTTACGAGTTTTAGGCGGATTTTTGATGGCGCTGGCTGACAGTGTGCCGGGAGTATCAGGCGGAACCATTGCATTTTTAATGGGTATATATGATGAATTTATTACATCATTAAATAACATAGTATCTAAGGATAAGGAAAAAAGAACTGCAGCCATAAAGTTTCTTATAAAGCTTGGCTTAGGCTGGGTAGTAGGTATGGCATCAGCTTCTCTTGTCATAAAGGCTGTATTTGAAAAAAATATATATGAAATCAGCTCTATGTTTATAGGATTTATAATTGTTGCCATGCCAATGATTATAATAGAGGAGAAAAAAGAGTTTATCGGAAAGTATAAGAATATTATATTTTCAATACTTGGAGCAGCACTTGTTGCAGTAATTACATATCTGTCAGGTCATATATCAGGTGATGGAGCAGATTTGGCATGGGGAGAGCTTTCTTTTGGCACAGGAATACTTTTATTTATATGTGCCATGTGTGCCATTTCAGCTATGGTTCTTCCGGGTATTTCCGGTTCAACACTGATGCTTGTATTTGGGTTATATCAGGCTATTATGACAGCTATTTCAGGAACGGTAAAGCTTCAGTTTGAATATGTTCCAGCACTTATTATATTTGCACTTGGATGTGTGACAGGTATATGCTCGGTGGTTAAAGGGCTTAAGTATCTTTTGTCAAAGCACCGTTCGGCTATGATGTATTTTATTATAGGTATGATGATTGGCTCGTTATACGCTATTGTTATGGGACCTACGAGTCTTAAGGACAATCCAAGGGAGGCTTTAAGCTTTGATACATTCAGTATCCTTTTCTTTGTAATAGGCTGTGCTGTTATAGTGGGACTGCAGTTTTTAAAGGCAGTACTTAATAAAAAGGAGCAGGCTTAGAAAGCAGGTTCATAATTTCGCACAGCTATTTGTGTCGGAGCGTCACAAAGTAGCTATGATGGCAGACGCAAATTTGAGATAAACGATTAGGAATGGAGATTAATATGGAAATAAGGGAACAGGACAGACAGGCAGAAGAAAAATACTTACAAAAAGTTCTTGAAAAGCTTCGCATAAAAATCGGAGAGATAGATAAAAATATCGAAAATATAGATGATGAAATACAAAAGATGGATGAGTACTACTGGGAAAATTATAATGAATTTGACGAGTATGGCTATGAAAATTATGATAACAGCCAGAACAGGCAGATAAAGGTAAATGAAAATGATGCAAAGGAAAAGGAAAAAAACAGGTATCTTAAGATGCTTGACTCACCATATTTTGCAAGGATAGATTTTATTTATGAGGGAGAGGAAGAGCCGGAAAGCTACTATATAGGTATTGGAAGCTTTTCGGAGCGGGCATCGAGTATACCTCTTGTGTTTGACTGGAGGGCGCCTGTATCAAGTCTGTTTTATGATTATGATAAGGGAGAAGCATCTTTTACGGCACCTGCAGGGGAGATGAAGGGAGAGATAAGCTGTAAACGCCAGTATAAAATAAAGGGTGGAAAGCTTAAGTATTTTTTTGAAAGTGACATTAATATAGATGATGATGTTTTAAAGAAAGAGCTTTCAATGAATGGAAGTGACAGACTGAAAAGCATAGTCACCACAATACAGAAGGAACAAAATAAAATAATACGTGACAAGTCTAGCAGGATACTTGTTGTACAGGGAACGGCAGGCTCAGGAAAGACATCCATTGCCCTTCACAGGGTAGCATATCTTTTATATAACAGCAGAGGTATGCTTAAGGCAAATAATGTTCTTATATTGTCGCCAAATAATGTTTTTGCAGATTATATATCACATATTCTCCCTGAACTTAACGAAGAAAATATAAGCGAAATGGAGTTTGACTATTTTGCATCAAAGGAGCTTTCGGCTACAGGCAGATGTCAGGACAGATATGACCAGATAGAGGAGGTCATTGAAAAGGGCTTTGGAAAATATATGAATTACAAGCAGTCCAAAGAATTTACTGAGGAGATAAACGGATATGTTCTTGGACTTGAGGCAGACATTGTAAACTTCCGCAATGTAAAGTTTAAAAAGCTGGAAAAAACCGGTGAAGAAATAGCAGTATTATTTTATGAAAAGTTTACTGAAATACCACTTTTAAAGCGTATGGAGGCAATAGCGGAATATGCCATGGATGAAGTGGAAACATTGACAAATACCGATTTTGATGAGATGGAGGCAGAAATCATAAAGGACAAGTTTAACAGACTTTATGAAACCTGCGACATAAAAAAAATATATGGTGAAATGCTGCTTGATTTTGGGATGGAATATGACTTTGAAAGTGATATAATAAAGTATGAAGATGTATATCCTATGTTGTATTTAAAATACCAGCTATTTGGAACAAGGGCACATAGACCTGTTAAGCATCTTGTTATAGATGAAATGCAGGATTACACCTATATACAATACGCCATTATTGAAAAGGTATTTAAGTGTCACATGACTATACTTGGAGACAGACATCAGACCATAGGTGAAGGACAAAACGATG
The DNA here is from genome assembly GCA_945928585.1 of uncultured Roseburia sp. Taxonomy (GTDB): domain Bacteria; phylum Bacillota; class Clostridia; order Lachnospirales; family Lachnospiraceae; genus CAG-303. Next base: position 5,688 of record CAMENQ010000166.1, read on the forward strand.
CCATAAGCTTTATAAGA
>CAMENQ010000167.1 GCA_945928585.1 uncultured Roseburia sp.
GACGAACTAAGTGAAATATATTAAGGTTGAAGAAATCAAGTGTGGGATGAAAACTGCAAAGCCAATATATAATGATACAGGAGTACTGTTATATGGAAGAAATACAGTTATAAATGAAAGTGTTATAACTAACATAAAAAAGCTGAATTTTTATGGGTTATATATATTGGAGCCGACAGAGCCGCTTCCTCCCATATCACCGGAGGAGGAGGAATTTGAAAAGTTCCAGACTCTTACTACATATCAATTAAAAAAAGAACTGGACAGCTTTGTTGGTGGAGGACCTTTAGAAATAGAGCCTATAGCAGCCAATATTATAAGAAACTTTGGCAGACTGAAAAAGAAAATTACATATATACAGACTATGCGATGCAATGAGGACTATCCATACAAGCATATGTTAAGTGTTGCCATGCTTTGTGCCATTATATGCAGCAAGCTGCAGGTAGAACCGAAGGAGCAGGCATACATAGTAAGTGCAGCACTTATACATGACCTTGGAAAACTTATAGCTCCGCCGGAGATAATAAATAAGCATGGAAAGCTTTCTCCGGAAGAACTTAAAACCATTAGGGAAGCAGAACTTAAGGGTTATGATTTGGTAAAGGATAATTATACTATTTCAGCAGGTATAAGAAGATACATAATTCAGCAGCGAGTTGAATTATCAAATAAGATGGCTGTGGCATACAACGAAACAGAACAAAAATTATTAATGGGAACAAAAATACTTAAAATCGCAGATATGTTTGACATACTTACCGCTATGAGAGTATACAAGGAACCAATGTCAGAGTTTTCAGCCATAAAGTTCTTTCAGGAAAGAGAGGACGAGTTTGACGAAAAGATAGTCATAGCATTGACGGAAAGCATAAATATACTTCCGGTAGGAGCATGTGTAGAACTTACAAATGGAGAAAAAGGACTTGTATTGGCGGAAAGTGAGTATTTTCTCCTTAGACCTAGAGTATTAGGCTTTGGAAGCAATACCATATATGACTTAAGCCAGAGAAAAACATATGAAAAAATACAGATAAAGGATATTCTTAAGACTATGGATAACCGTTTTGTAATGAAAAGTAATGGAGAATAATGTAAGTTCAGTCATAAAGAAAACGCCCGCACATTAGTAAAAAAGTGTGGGCGTATGTATTGTGCAAAAAGCACCTTAAATTCCTATTATTAAGAAAAACGGAGGCTGAAAATGGAAAGATTATTAGACAGGCTTATACTTCTGATATGTTGTGGTATAGTGCTGTTTATGAAGGATGTAAGCATATATACATCTGTTCCCGTTATAATTGCGGTCATACTTATATCTGTAAATATTGCTTTTGAAAATATGAAAGTACATATGGCAATATATATATTGTATTTAATACTCACTGTATTTTTCCCGTCACTGATATATTTTGCACCGGTTTTATGTTATGATTTTTTTATGGAAAGTAATATGTATATATCCATAGGTTCAGTAGTAATATTATTAATCAGAATTAAATCAATGGAATACTGGACTATATTTTACATATTATTTATGTTTGCTCTTTCCTTTATTTTAAAGAAAAGAACAGGAAGTCTTCTGAATACCATAGAGGAAGCTTTCGATATGAGAGATGAAATAAAAATTAAATCAGAAATGCTTGCAAGAAAAAGCAGCGAGCTTATGGAGAGACAGGATTATGAGATAGAAAATGCCACATTAAATGAAAGAAACAGAATTGCAAGGGAAATACATGATACGGTAGGTCATCTCCTTAGCAGTTCAATCCTTCAGATAGGAGCATTACTTGCCATTACAAAGGATGATACTGAAAAAACGTATCTTACACAGATTAAGGATACCCTGACAGAAGGAATGGACAGCATCAGAAGCAGCATACATAACATACATGAGGTTTCCATGAATCTGGAAGGTAAAATAAGAGAGCTTGCAAAAAATTATACCTTCTGTCCTGTCACCATCAGCTACGAGATAAATAATGACTTTACAATGAAACAGAAATATACTATTTTATTTGTTGTAAAGGAGGCTATGACAAATACGATGAAGCATTCGGATGCAACAAATATAAACATGGTATTTGCGGAAATGCCGGCATTTTATAAAATTGTCATAGAGGATAACGGAAAAAAATATACAAAAGATAATGAAAAGGAATTAATTAACCGGGTGAAGTCACAGGACGGTAAAAGTATGGGAATATCCGGAATGCATGAAAGAGTGCAGGAGTTAAACGGAATAATAAATATAGAACAGAAAAACGGATACCGCATATATATTACACTGCCAAAAAATAAATATCAGTAAGAGGTAAATATGAATATAATAATAGCAGATGATGACAAGCTTGTTTGTCAGGCATTAAAAACTATATTGGAAACAGATGAGGAAATCAAGGTTCCTGCCATAGGAAACAATGCAGATGATGCAGTCAGACTGTATAAGGAATACAGTCCGGACATTATTCTGATGGATATAAGAATGGGGGGGAAAACAGGAATAGATGCAGGAAAGAGCATTGTGGCAGAAAATCCCAATGCGAAAATTCTTTTTCTCACTACATTTGCCGACAATGAATATATTATAGAAGCACTGAGACTTGGAGCAAAGGGATATCTTTTGAAACAGAATTTTGAGAGCATAGTTCCTTCCGTAAAAGCAGTATACAGCGGACAAAACGTATATGGTGATGAAATAGTTGCCAAGCTTCCTGTTGTATCAGGAGAAGAAAAAAAGAAAAATCCTCTGGAAAATTATGATTTAACAGACAGAGAAACAGACATAATAGAAAAAGTAGCAGAGGGATTAAGCAATAAGGAAATAGCAGAGGAACTGTTTTTAGGTGAAGGAACCGTAAGAAATTATCTGAGTATCATTTTGGAAAAGCTTGATTTAAGGGACAGGACACAATTAGCAATATTTTATTACAAAAATAAATAGAGATATGTGCCGTTAGATTTCTTTTCTGGGACAATGTATTAATTGAACTGTTATATCTTTAAATTACATTTGTCACATCACTTATGGAAAAAACCACAACATTTGTAACTTAAAATAAAATAACGTTTATAGTATTATAATGTCAGATGAGAAAATCATCTGGCATTTTTAAATAAACCGGGAGGAAATTAAAATGGTAGTAAGCATTGAAAATCTTGTAAAGAGATACGGAAGTCTGACAGCGGTGGACGGATTAAGCCTTAAAATAGATGATGGAGAAATATTCGGACTGCTGGGACCAAACGGTTCAGGAAAGACAACCACAATAAATTGTCTTTTATCTCTTTTAAAATATGACAAGGGAGATATAGCTATATTTGGAAAAAGAATGAGTCCGAAAGCATATGACATAAAAAAGGATATAGGAATAGTAATGCAGAATGTAGCTGTCTTTGATGAATTGACAGTATATGAAAATATAAATTATTTCTGTGGTCTTTATATAAATGATAAGGCAGAAAGAGAAAGGCTTGTTGAGGAAGCCATAGAATTTACGGGACTTGGAGATTTTAAAAAGTTTTATCCTAAAAAGCTCAGCGGAGGTCTCTTAAGAAGACTTAACATAGCCTGCGGAATAGCACACAAGCCAAAGCTTATTATACTTGATGAGCCGACTGTAGCCGTAGACCCTCAGAGCAGAAACAGCATACTGGAAGGTATCGAAAGCCTAAATAAAGCAGGAGCAACAATTATATACACCACTCATTATATGGAGGAGGTAGAACAGATTTGTACACGAATTGCCATTATTGATAAGGGTAAGGTAATAGCTACAGGCTCCAAAGAAGAGTTAAAGGCAATGATAGGCAGCCATGAAAAAATATCTGTAGAGGTATTGGGAGCAGATGATGAAGGCGTGGAAAGAATTGCACAGGATATAAAAGACATGCCGGTAGTGGAAAGTGTTCATATAAATGGAAAGTATCTGGAAATAAAATCAGCAAAAGGAAAACATGCACTTTCTTCCATATTATATATGCTGCAGGAGAAAAATGTTGCTGTAGGAAACGTAACCTCAAAGGAGCCTACATTAAATGATGTATTCCTTGAGATAACCGGAAAGGAGCTTAGAGACAATGTTTAGACATATCTATATAAACAGCCTTAAGATTTTTTTAAGGGAAAAGACAACAGTGTTCTGGCTTTTAGTATTTCCAATGGTTCTTGCAATATTTTTTAAAATGGGATTTTCAGGACTTATGGATAATGAAAGTTTTGAGACAATACCGGTTGCGGTAGTTGAAAATGAAGAAAATGCACAGGCCGTAAGCGCATATAAATTAATTTTTTCCCAGCTTAAGGATATACTTGAGGTGACATACACTGATGAGGAGAAAGCAGCAGGACTGTTATCTGATGGAAAAATAGACAGCTATTTAACTGTGGAAATTAAGGACGGAATGCCAATGCTGTCAATGACTGTTAAGGAAAGCTCCATAAATCAAAATATTATAAAGGAAATCACAGACAAAATAAATGAGGGCGTAAGTCTTGTTATGTCCGGAAAAGTGGACGAAAAAGACATAGCTGACGTTATGAATGTGGAAAATGTCATAAATAATGTACAGTTAAGTGGAGAAAAGCAGGATTATATATCAGCATGGTTTTATACCATCTTAGGTATGGCAGCAATGTATGGTTCACTTCTTGGCGTTACTATTATAAAAATGGTTCAGGCAAACCAGTCAGCGGAAGCAATGAGATTTAACCTTGCCCCTGCATCAAAGATGAAAGGCTTTTGTGCCATGTTTGCAGCAGGTGCAACACTTCATTCTATTATAATGATATTAATTTACCTGTACTTAAGATACATTATGAATATAAACTTTGGAAGCAGACAGGGATATATTATATTAGTATCGGTTATAGCAGGAATTACCGGAATAGCAGTAGGATCAATGATTAGCGTACTTGTAAAATCAGGAGAAAACCTTAAGGTAGGTATATGTATGGCTGTATCCATGCTGGGTTCCTTTTTGGCAGGAATGATGGATAATACAATAAAATACAGGGTAATGCAGAATGTACCGGCTCTGGAATACATAAATCCGGTGGGACTGCTTACGGATGCATATCTTAAGCTATTTTATTATAAGGAATTAAGCCATTTCTGGGGAGATGTTATAAACCTTTTAGTAATAATGGCAGTATGTATGACTGTAACAGTACTTGTATTAAGGAGGCAGAGATATGACTATATTTAAAACATGTTTTAAATTACTTGTGAAAAACAAAATACTGCTTTGCATTTATTTTGGCATATTTCTTTTAATGTCATTATCAATGCTTAGAAATAAAATAGATAATGAGGAGTTATCATATGAGACAAAGACCGTAAAGGTTTCCATTATAAATGAAGATAACAGTGAATATGCAGACAGTCTTGTAAATTATCTTAAAGATAACAGCAAAATCGTAGATATAGTGGAAAGCGACGAGGGAATATCTGATGCATTATTTTACAGATATACAGAGTATATTGTCAGAATACCGAAGGGCTTCGGCGAGGCAGTTAAAGCAGACGAAAAAGTAAGCCTTGACAAATACGAGGTGTCAGGCTCCTACAGTGGAGTTTTTATGGACAATATGATAAATGAATATTTTGCAAAAATGAAAATGTATGGACCGGATGTGCCGGATAATACAGAAACCACAGTGAATATGACAGGCAAAGAAAAAAATAAAAGTAATGCAGT
>CAMENQ010000168.1 GCA_945928585.1 uncultured Roseburia sp.
TTTTAAAAAACATATGATTTTGCCATACAGCTTAACAATATGATAGATGATTTGACTTATGAAAATCAGGAAATTATTTATTTGTGTATTGGCAGCGACCGTTCTACCGGTGACAGTCTGGGCCCGTTAGTTGGCTACAGGCTGGATGCCTTATCTTCATTTAAGGGGCATGTATACGGAACATTAAAAAATCCTGTACACGCCGTAAATCTTTCTATGTATCTTGACAAAATTTACAGTATGCACAGGAATCCTTTTATAGTAGCTGTTGATGCTTCCCTTGGCACAAAGAGCCATTTAGGGTATGTAACTCTTTCAGATGCCCCTTTAAAGCCAGGACTTGGCGTAAAGAAGACTCTGCCTTCCGTGGGAAATATTTCCATTACAGGAATCGTGGGTTTTTCCGGTGTTATGGATGCAATGGTTTTACAGACAACCCGTCTTTCAGATGTAATGGATCTTACAAATTATATAACCGGTGGTCTTATAATGGCATCACATATGCGAAGAAAATCTTTACTGAGTGTTCTTTAATATGTTTATGGCATCACCTATGGTTTTTGCCCTGCCATCTGCCAGAAGAACCATCATTTTCTCTAACTTTTCGGTATTCATATTTTCTTCTCCTATATAAGCCGTATAGTTTGTGGAAATATCCAAAGTAACGTTTTTCTGCTGTTCTTCCAGTTCCTTTAGCTTTATGACAGTTTCATTCTGTTCCTTCTTAAGCTTTTCTATTTTTTCTATATCTCTTGCTGTTATTTCTTCTTCAATATCGGCCTTGGTGGTTCTCTCAAAATCATTCAGGGCATCATTTTTTCTTGCAACAATATCTCCTATATGCTGTTCCAACTCTTTAATATCATCATCAAAGCTTTCAAGTCCGTATTTTTCATCATCCTTGTCCTTTTTTATGGACTTAATGATACGCTTGATTTTCGACTCATTTTTTATAATGGTAATATGCTGAATTTTTGTTTCCGTAAATGCTTCCTTGTATTCTATTCTTGCATATTTGTATCCTAAAATATATAATCCCACAAATATACCTGCAATCAAAATATACTCCAGTACCCTTAAAAGCCAGAATGTATTTGTAAGCCACACAGCCAGTGTAGGAATGACAATTAAGCCCATTGCTGCTATAATAAGAAATAACAGCTTTTCTTTTGCTGTCTTTGGATAATATAAAATATAAGTCAGCTTGTTGTCAAAATGCTTCCATACACCCTTCTGACGGAATATGGTTCTTATTTCATCCCTAAGATTTTTATTTTCCTGTATAATCTCTGCGGTTTCTTCATTTATTCTTGCCTCAACGCCCTTATTTTTTGCCTTTGTTCTGTCATTTCTTGTCTTTTTCAGCCTGTCCTGTGCCTTTGACATTTCCTTATCGAAATTTGCCACCACCTGTTCGCGGCGTTTTTTTACTGTATCGTTTATGGTTTCCCTTAAAAGCTTTTCCTCTGCTTCTATATCCTTTGCAAGATTCTGCTTTTTTATATTTTCCTGCTCTATCTGACTTCTAAGTGAGTTTTGAACTGTCAGCGCTCCCTGAACACTTTTTAAATCATCTATATTTCCATATAAAATATTCTGACCTTCCATTCTTCCTGCTCTCCTTCCCTTTTTTATTGTACCTTAATAGCCATATCACCTTTTCTTATCCAGCCTGCTTTTCTCATGCCTTCGGATATGGCAAGGGTAAGCACTGCCGGAAGCACAAAATGCATAAGTATAATTTCTATCATAGCCACAGGAATGCTTGTACCTGACGCGGTCATTGCGTCATATGCCGCAAACTGTCCCACCAGTCCGGATGTACCCATTCCTGCACCGACAGGTGTGCTTGTCATCTTTAAAACCGCTGACGATACCGGTCCTAAAATACCACTGGATATAATGGGTGGCAGCCATATGACCGGACGCTTCATAATGTTTGGTATCTGGAGCATACTTGTACCAACTCCCTGAGCAATAAGCCCTCCTACCTTATTTTCCCTGTAGCCTGCCACTGCAAACCCTACCATCTGACAGCAGCAGCCTATGGTTGCTGCGCCTGCTGCAAGTCCCGTAATACCCATTGAAACTCCTATGGCAGCCGAACTTATAGGAAGCGTAAGAACCATTCCCATTGCAATGGATATAAGTATTCCACCTATTACAGGTGACTTTTCTACGTTTATATTTATAAGATTTCCCAGCCAGTACATAAATCTGCTTATGTATGGTCCTACAAGAAATCCAACTATGGCTCCTGCGCCTATGGATACAAATGGAGTCACTATAATATCTACCTTTGTTTTTCCCGATACAAGTCTTCCTATCTCAATAGCTGCATATGCTGCTATAAAGGCTCCTAAAGGTTCCCCTGCTTTTCCCAATGCAATGGCAGGTGTCAGTGTAGGAAACGCTCCCAGCATACCAGCTACCGCTGCCGATACAGTCACTAACGGACTTTCTTTAAATTTGCTTGCTACACCGACACCGATTCCTGCACCTGTAATGGTTTTTGCCACATTTGCCACTGCAGTTATATACCCACCTATCGTTCCTCCCACTAAGGAACCAATCTGTGCAAGAATAGTTCCTATGATAAGTGTTGAAAACAGTCCTAATGCCATTCCGCTAAGACCGTCTATAAACAGTCTTGAAAAAAATTTTTTCATACCAAATCACGTCCTTACATACCATCTTCTTCAATTACCTGTATTTCAAGATAATCAAAGTCAATATCATCTATAAAATTATCCTTATTAAATCTCGTCTTGTCCGTTTTCAAAAAATCATTTACCGTCTTATCAAGCCAGATCGGTCTGCTTAAATCAAACTCCACACATATCTTATCAAGTGCATCATATATTTTTCTTGTCCGGTTTATATCGTTTCTGTCATCACATATGACAGTATCTTTAACCATATGATTTTTCTTCCAGATTTTTCCCCAAAGACGAAACATATTAAAAGCTTCCTTTCTCAACCATAGCCGCTAAAAGCTTTACGGAATTTTCTATTGCCATAGCTTCAAATGTAGGATAATCCATACCTGCGGCTGAATCGTCTGCCTTGTCAGATATGGCTCTTATTATAAGGAATGGAATACCATTTAGATATGCAGCATGAGCCACTGCTGCTCCCTCCATCTCCGTACAGTAGCCCTGAAATGTATCCGTCAGCCACTGCTTTTTTGTTTTATCGGATATAAACTGGTCTCCGCTTACTACCCTGCCAACAAAAGTATTAATCTGCGGAAGCACTTCCCTGCAGCACTGCTCTGCCAATGATATAAGTTTTTCATCTCCCGGAAATGAAGATACATCCATACGCGGAATTACTCCTACAGGGTCTCCGAATGCCGATGTATCCATATCATGCTGAAGCGCATCCTTTGACAGTACTATATCGCCTATATCTATTTTATCATTTAACGAACCTGCTATTCCCGTATTTATAATGGCATCCACCTTAAAAATATCAGCCAGTATCTGGGCACATATAGCCGCATTTACCTTTCCTATGCCTGATTTTACTATTACCACAGGCTTTTCATGAAGCTTTCCCTCATAAAACTCCATACCTGCTTTTTTAGTAACCTTTGTATCTGAAAGCATAGCTTTAAGCTTGCTTACCTCTTCATCCATTGCTCCTATTATTCCTAACATAATAAACCTCACTTCTGATTAATCGTTAATCACTTCACATCTTTTTCATTGTAAATTAATCATATATTTAACTGTAATATATGGTTTTTACATTATATATCTTATTCTACTCCGGATATACAAGCCTTTCATCAGTGATATTTGAAAGTACCTCTTTAAGATATTTATCTGCCACATATTTTGCCATATTTAAATTCATATCAAGGTAATTGCCGCAATCCTTCGCTGCCGCACCCGGAACATCACCTTCAAAATCTCTTATAAACTCAAACATTTCCCTTACCAGTTCCACTACATCCTTTGAGGCGTAGTCTCCTGCCAGAAGCAGATAAAAACCTGTACGGCATCCCATCGGACCGAAATATACACACTTATCCTTGTAATCCTTATGGTTTCTAAGGAATGTGGCTGCCAGATGCTCTATTGTGTGGACCTCTGCCGTATTTAAAACAGGCTCAAAATTCGGTCTTGTAACTCTTATGTCAAATGTAGTTATGACTTCGCTTCCTACATGGTCCTTTCTTGAAACATATATGCCCGGAAGCAGTCTTAAATGGTCTATAGTAAAGCTTGCTATTTTTTCCATATCTATGTCCTCTCTTTCTATAGTTGTTATTTTTCTTGAAGCTGCAAATGCATTATTTACCGCCATCAAAACTTTTTTTAATTACGCCTGCTGCAATGCCTGCCATTTTATTTCGCTTGGTGTAATTCATGTTATTTTATTTTGTCTGCTGCAATGCCTGCTTTAATGCTATCGAAAGCTGGTCAGGACATGATGTTCCCCTTCCGCCGCAGTCTATCCCTGACAGTCTTTTTATTGCCTCATCTGCATCCATGCCCTCTACAAGTCTTGCTACACCCTGTGTATTTCCCTGACAGCCTCCTATAAATTTTACTGATTTTACTTTATTATCTTCAATGTCAAACTGAATCTCCCTTGAACAGACGCCTCTTGTCTTATATACCATCATTTTTTATCCTCCTTTTTTATTATCCCATATGTAAGCGCCGCACGGCAGCGGCGCTTATAAATTCGCATTCGCGAATTTCTGGTTGCGTAATTCTACGCTGTTGCCTTAGCAATTTCCTATTATATAAAATAAATATATGCAAATATTTTTTATTCAGCCGTAAATCAGACTTTACCGCCTGCCGGCTGCTATGATACATAATAGCAGAATTGTCGCACTTTGTCGATGAATTTTTCTTGCAGTTTTAGTACAGAATGTATAATATATTTTCTATAAATAATTAAGTGTCTGCAAACATCTGACACGATACATATATTCAGAAAGTGTACAGAAATGAGGGGTAATATGGAATCAGTTATTAAAATTTCACTAATAGCAGCATTTGCATTTTCACTGCTTTTTAAACTTTTAAACTATTTAACATTTGCCAGACTTTATAAGGCAGGAAGTGATATGTCAGGCTCCGGCTTAGAAATAGTAAAGCTGCTTAAACGGCGTTTTTCCGACTGTGTTACTTTGGGAAAGCCAATAGAAAACACCGAAAGCTACATAAGGAGGATTCTCCTTTCCTCCGGCAAATACAATGCAACAGGCTCTCTGAAAGAAAAAACAAGCATAGGTTTTCTTCTTATTTTCTGGGGAATTTTATGGCTTGGCTATATGTATGGTTTCTTTTCATACGAAAGTACTGTTCTCTGCACTGTAATTTCCATGATTTTAGTTTACATAACCGACCGGATATTTGACACATGTGCTATGGAAAGCGGATTTATTACTTTTGCTGCTGACTATCTGGACAACACCTTAAAGGGAAGACTGACAAAATCCTGCTCCCCAAGAATACAGTCAAATACTGTTAATTCTTATACAAAAGCATCAAAAGATACCACTGCTGATACTTTTACAAAAGCATTAACGCCGTCTAAAAAAGGTGTTTCCGGCAACAAATCTTTACCTGAAACGGCTGCCACTGACGATACAGAATTAATTGCATCAATTATAGATGAATTTATATTGTAATATTGTAAATATCTG